>NZ_JBIVFO010000002.1:39284-264881 GCF_044748225.1 Streptomyces sp. NPDC090021
CGATCGTTGCGATCCCGCAGATGGGAGAGCAACGGGCGAACGCCGACCGGGTCGTCGAACTCGGCCTCGGCACCCTCCTCCACCGCCACCGCCTCACCCCCGACCAGCTGCGCAGCACCGTCGATGCCACCATGCACGACCCCGGAATCCGCGCCCGTCTCGCCGTCATGCGCGAGCGCATCACTGCCACCGGCGGCGCCACCGCCGCGGCCGACGTCATCGAGCACCACCTCACCCACCAGGACCCCCGATGAACCACGTCGAACCGGTGGACACACCGGAGTTCCTGGCCGACCCGCACCGCGCCTACGCCCGGATGCGATCGGCGTCGCCTGTCCAACCGGTCTGCAATCCCAGCGGATTGACGTACTGGATGATCACCGGCCACCAGGCGGCGCGGTCCGCGCTGGTGGACCCCCGACTGTCCAAGGAACCCCGGCGCGTCGCCGACGTCCTCCAGGCCGCCGGGTACGCTACCGAGGGCGCCGGGAGCTACTTCCTCCCCATGGTCAACAGTGACCCGCCCGAGCACACCAGGCTGCGCAGGCTCGTCTCGCACGCCTTCACCGCACGCCGGATCGAGTCCCTGCGCCCGCGCGTCCAGCAGCTCACCGACGAGCTCCTCGACCGGCTCGCCGAGGGGAGCACCCCCGGCCGGCCCGTCGACCTGATCCGGGGCTTCGCGTTCCCGCTGCCGGTCCTGGTCATCGCCGAACTCCTCGGACTGCCGCCCGCGAACTCCGGCCGGCTGCTCGCCTGGGCCGAGAAGATGTTGCGCCCGACCGACGGCCCCCGCACCCCGGCCGTCCGCTCGCGTCGGCTGCGCGCGTGGTTCGCCGCCCTGATCGAGGCCAAACGGCGCGGGGTGTCGTCCGAGGTGCCGGTTGACGAGCAGCCGGACCTGCTCAGCGCGCTCATCACGGCGCAGGACCGGGGCGCCGTCCTCACCGAGCAGGAGCTGGTCGACCTGGCGGTGCTACTGCTCGTCGCCGGGCACGAGACGACCACCGGTCTGCTCGGCAACGGCGTGCACACCCTGCTGCGCCACCCGGACCAGCTGGCCCTGCTTCGGCGGCGCCCCGAGCTGATGGCCACCGCCGTGGAGGAATTGCTGCGCTACGAGGGACCGTTGGCGCGGGCGACCCTGCGCGTCGCGGCTGCGGACCTGACCATCGGCGAGGTGTGGATCCCGGCCGGCAGCGTGGTCAACGTGTCCTTGGCGGCGGCCGGCCGCGACCCCGAGGTCTTCCCCGAGCCGGACCGGTTCGACCTCACCCGCCCGCCCGGCCCCCACCTGGCCTTCGGGCACGGGATCCACTACTGCCTGGGCGCTCCGCTGGCGCGGCTCCAGGCGGGCGTCGCCCTCGCCTCGCTTCTCGGACGCTTCCCCGACCTCGCCCTGGCCGAGCCGGACGGGGACCTGCCCTGGCTGCCCATCAGCGACATGCGGGCCCTGCTGAGCCTGCCCGTCCTGCTGCGGAACCGGCCCGAGCACCGGCCCGAGTAGCGGCCCCGGGCGCCGGGCCGAGGACCCGCGCGAGCGCCGGCCCGGGCACCGGCCTGAGTCCGCCGTTCAAACTGCGGGCTGAGCCGGGCCGGGATCCGTCACCCGGGGTGGAGGGTGGAAAGCAGTCCACCGTCGGACGACGTACCGCCGGGCCGCTGACAGCATGGGGAAACGCCAGGCCAGAGGGCAGGCCGCTGGTCCGCCACGGTAGCCGCCGGCCCGAGTCCGACCCCACCAAGGCGGGAGCCACTTTCCATGCAGAGCACCCTTGCGGCCGTACGTCCCCGGCTGCGGTCGGGCGTCTTCTTCGCGCCCGCGCCCGACGGCACCGGCGTCGTACTCACCGACGGCACCGAGCTGGTGACCTTTCACGGCGCTTCCACCTACGCGTGGTTGGAGCGGATAGCTCCGCACCTCAACGGGAAGCACACCGTGGCGGAGCTGACCGGCCGGCTGACCGCCGAGAAGCGGGCGATGGTGGAACGGCTGGTCGGCGCGCTGGCCGAGGCGTCCCTGCTGCGCGACGTGGCGCTGGACCGGCCACACACCCTCTCGCCGGCGGAGGTCGACGCCCACCGGGCGGAGATCGCCTTCATCGATTCCTTCCGGGACTCCCCGGAGCTGCGGTTCGAGTGGTTCCGGCGGTCCCGGACGCTCGTGGTCGGCGCGGGCCGGACCGCCGTGGCGCTGGCCGAGGCCGCCGTCGGGGCCGGCGTGGCCGACCTCACGGTCGCGGTCACCGGCCAGTGCCCGACCCGCGAGGAGCAGCTCGACGAGCACCGGACCGCGACCTCCGCGCAGGACCCGGGGGCGCGGATCTCCGTCCACCGGCTCGACGCCGCGGGAGAGCCGGAACTGCGCCCGCTGGTCGAGGCCGCCGAGCTCGTCTTCTACGCGGCCGACCTGCTGGTGCCGGAGCAACTGGATGTCCTGGAACGGCTCTGCGCGGAACTGGGCCGACGCCTGGTGCCGGCTGCCGTTGTCGCGGACGAGGCCTGGATCGGCCCGGTCGGTGGCCGGCAGGGGCCGACGGTCGGCTGGGCGGGCCTGTGGCGGCGGGTACGCCCGGCCGGCGGGGTGCTCGCCGTGAGCGAGCTGCTCACCGGGCCGGTACCGGGGATCATCGCGAACCACGCCGTCTTCAGGGCCTTCGAGCACGTGACGGGCGTGGCCGAGCCGGACCCGGACAGGGCCCCGGACGCGGATACCACGGTCGTCCGGCTGGACCTGGAGGACCTCCGGACCGAGGTCCACCATCTGCCGGCCCGGCCCGTCGCCGCGGTCACCCGGGCGGAGACCGCCGAGGCGTGCGCGGCACGCGTGGCCGACCTGGAAGCCGGTCCCGAGTTCGGGCCGGAGGCGCTCGCCGAGCGGACGGCCCCGCTGCTGGACGACCGGCTGGGGGTGTTCGGCCGGGTCGAGGAACACCACTATGAGCAATTCCCCTTCCGGGTGGTCCGGTTGGATGTGCTCGACACCGGCGAGCGGATCTGGGGTGCGGGCCCCGACTTCGCGCAGGCCCGGGACGAGGCGCTGCGCGCCGGGCTGGCCCGGGTGGCCGCCCAGGCCGCCGCAGCCGCCAACTCCGAGGAGACGTACGGGACATCGCTGATCGACGGGGCGGTCCGCGTCGTCCCCGCCGCGCGGGCCTGCTCCGAGGGGAACGATCTGCTGGGCATCGCCGCCGGTTACACCTGGGCCGCTGCCGTCGAGCGCGCGCTGCTGGACCACTGCGCCCACGAGGCCGCCGCCCGGTCCGGGCCGACGGGCCGCCTCGACCTCGCCGACGCGCCGCTCACCGAGGCCGCCCGGCACTGCGCCGACCTCCTGCGCATCGCCGGCCGCCGAGTGGAGGTGACGACCCTGCCGCCGCTCGGAGCGGTCCCGGTGCTCTCCTTCCGCCTCGACGGCGACCTCATCGCTCACCGGGCCGGCGTGACCACCGCTCGGGCGCTGGAGGACGGCCTGCGCCAGGTCCTGCTCGCACACCAGTCCCGCGCGACCGGCCAACCGGAGTACGCGCCCCGCTCGCCGCAGCCGCCCGAAGCCGAGACAGAACTGCCCCTTGAGGAGGCCGAGACAGAACTGCCCCTTGAGGAAACGGACTGGGACGAACCTGCGGCCGACGGGCACGGCCGGATCCTCCTCGACGCCCTGCGCTCCATCGGCCGTGAACCGGTGGTCGTTCCGCTCGACCACGACGCCGCGCTGCACACCGCGCTGCCGTATCTGACCCGGGTGGTGCTGCTCGATGTCTGATCCGCTGAAGACGTCCGGGCCGATCAAGCCCGCGCTCACCCTCCTCGGCGACGACGGGATCATCCACACGACCGTCCGTGCCGTCCTGGCAGGCCACTTCAACGTGCGCACCGCGGAGGCCGCCGCCGGTAGCGTCGCCCTGGTCCTGGCCCGCGACGACGCCCGGCCGGACGGCCTCGCCGAGGCACGGAAGACGGCCGAGGCCGCCGGCCTGCCCTGGCTGCCCGTCACCACCGAGTCCAGCGCCGTCCACCTCGGCCCGCTGACCGCTCCGACTGCTCCGACCGCTCCCACCGCCTGTCCGAGCTGCGCCGTCGGCCGTCGCCGGCTCGCCCGGACCAAGGCCCGCGCCCACCAGGCGATCCGGGACCTGCACGGCCCCGCCATCGACGCCCACCGCTCCACCCTCCTGACCCGCCCGGCCGCCGCAATCGCCGCCCGACTCGCGCTCGGCGAACTGTCGTTGCTGCCCGGGACCGCCCCGGAGCCAGCGAGCTTCCTGCGGGTCGACCTGACCACCCTGGCCATGAGCCGCCACCGCCTCCTGCCCCACCCCGGTTGCCCCGACTGCGGCGGGCTCCCGGACGACACCGCGGAGGCCGCCCGGATCACCCTGCGGTCCCGGCCCAAGCCCGCCCCCGACGTGTTCCGCGAGCAGGACGTCACCCAGCGCGCGACGGAGCTGATCGAGCGCTACGTCGATTTCGCGGCCGGGATCATCCCGTCCGTCCGCACCGAGCGCAACGGCCAACTGCCCCGGGCGGTCGCCCTGCTGAGCTCGCTGCGCGGCAACGAGTCGCAGAACGGCTGGGGCCGCACCCTCGACTTCCGCAGTGCCCGGCTGATCGCCGTTCTGGAGACGCTCGAACGCTTCGGCGGCGAGAAGCCGCGCGGCCACCGCACGACCGTCCGCGCGAGCCGCCGCGAACTCGGCGACCGGGCCGTCGACCCGCGCACCTTCGGCCTCTACCCCGACGACCGCCACACCATCCCGGGCTTCCCGTACCTCCGCTACCACGAGGACCTGGTGGTCCCCTGGGTCTGGGGGTACTCCTTCGCCCGCAACGAACCCGTCCTCGTCCCCGAGCGGTACGCGTACTACGCGGCACACAGCGACGACGACCCGCGCTTCGTCTACGAGATCTCCAACGGTTGCGCCATGGGCGGCTCTCTGGAAGAGGCGATCCTCTACGGACTG
This sequence comes from Streptomyces sp. NPDC090021, assembly GCF_044748225.1. NCBI lineage: Bacteria > Bacillati > Actinomycetota > Actinomycetes > Kitasatosporales > Streptomycetaceae > Streptomyces > Streptomyces sp. NPDC090021. The sequence goes on from NZ_JBIVFO010000002.1 coordinate 44,249, forward strand.
CTCGAAGTGGCCGAGCGCGACGCCTTCCTGATGACCTGGTACGGGCGCCTCCCGGTGCCCCGCATTGACCCGTCCACCGCCCGGGACCGCTCGATCCCGATGCTGGTCGAGCACCTGAGGTTCCGCACGGATTACGAGATCCGGCTCTACAACACGACGGTCGAGCAGCGGATCCCGACCTTCTGGGCCATGGCCCTCGACACCACCGGCGACACCGCGCGCCCGAAGGCGCTGTGCGTGGGGGCGTCGGCCCTCCAGCCCGAGAAGGGAGTCGCCAACGTCCTGCACGAGATGGCCCACCTGCTGGAGCACACCCGGATCTACGACGCCGCCGAGCGCGAGCGGGCCGCCCGGATGGTCGAGGACCCGTCCCTGGTGAAGATCATGGGCGACCACTCGCTGCTCTACAGCCACGAGGCGGCCTTCGACCGGTTCGAATTCCTCCTCGCCGACGACCGGGAACCCCGTAGCTTCGACGACTTCGCCGACCAGTGGGCCTGGCCCCGGCACACCGACCTACGCGGCGACCTCACCGAACTCCTCGGCCGCTACCTGGACGAGGGCCTGGACGTCCTGGTGGTCGACCAGACCACCCCCGAGCACCGCGCCGGCGGGTTCGCCTGCGTCAAGGTGATGGTGCCCGGGACGCTCCCGATGACCTTCGGCCACAACAACCGGAGGGTGGACGGCCTGCCGCGACTGCTCACCGTCCCGCACCGGCTCGGGTACCGGGACGCGCCGCTCGCGCCGGCCGACATCAACCCCCACCCGCACCCGTTCCCCTGAGGCCCCATGAACCCGATGTCCCCGGGCGAGCGCTACTGGCAGCGGTCGCTGCACGACTTCGCCGCTATGACCGCCCCCGGCACACCGGTCCGGGAGGGCGGCGCCACGGATCCGCCGCGGTTCGCCGCCCGCCGGGGCCGCGCGGTGCGGCCGCTCGCGCCGGTCCCGCGCGAGCTGGGCGACCTGCGCTCGGCCTTCCACCACTTCCGCGCGGCGGCGCCGGAACGCTGCCCGGCACCGGCCGAGCACGGCCTGGACCCGGCCCGGCTCTCCGCGCTCCTGCACTACACCTGCGGGCTGGTCCGGACCGAGTTCGGCCCCGCCGCCCGTTGGCCGTACCACCGCACCGCGCCGTCGGCCCGCTGCTTCGCACCCACCGAGCTGTCGTGCTGGCTGCCGGGGTCCGCGGAGCGGCCCGCCGGGCTGTACGGTTACGACCCCGCGCACCACCGCCTGTACCTGACCCGGCCCGGCGACCACGCGACCCTGCTCGGCCGGGCCCTCGGCGCCGACCCGGAGGGCGCGCTCGGCGTCCTGCTGTTCTCCTCGGTGTTCCGGCGGACGGCCTTCAAGTACGGGAGCTACGCGTACCGGCTGTGCGCCCAGGAATCCGGCCTGGCCGCCGGGAACGCCCTGCTCGTGGCGGGGGTCCTCGGCGTCCAGGGGCAGGTGCACCACCAGTTCCTGGACGGGCCGCTCGCGGAGCTGATGGACCTTGACCCGTCGGCCGAGAGCGTCATGGCGGCCGTCGTGCTCCGGCCGTGGCGCGGCGCCCGCCGGGCGCCGGTGCGGGCCGGCCGCGAGGCCACGGTGGTGATCGAGCAGGCCGTCGATCAGCCCGTCGATCAGCCCGTCGATCAGCCCGTCGATCAGCCCGTCGAACCGGCCGACCTCACCGAGCTGCTGGCCGTCGACGCGGCCGGCCGGCTCGACCGCACGAGCGCCTTCACCCGACTCCCCGCCGTGCCGTCGCCGCCGCCGACGCCCCCACCTCCCGGCGCCGATCCCCCCTCGGAGCTGGCCGCGCTCTTGCGCCGCCGCAGCTCGGGACCGCCGACGTTCACCCCGCTCCGCCGGACGATTCCGGCGCGGACCCCGCTGCGCATCGCCCGGCACGTCCTCGACCCGCACGCCTCGGACGTGGTCGACGACGGGAGCGGCCCCCCGGTGCTGTGCCACTTCTGGTCGGTCGACGTCGACGGACTCGACGCCGGCGCCCACCGGCTGGAGGACGGACGGTTGCGTTTCCTCGGCCCCGTGGACGCGGACTCCCTCGCCCGGCAGGCCGCCAACGTCTCCTTCCGTACGGCGAACGGCGTCTTCTTCCTCTCCGCACCGAAGGACGACGCCCAGCGTCTCTTCGGCGACCGCTCCTTCCGGATCCTCCACCAGGAGGCGGGGATCGTCGCGCAGCGGATCTGTGTCCTGAGCGCTGCCGAGGGGCTGGCCGCCCGCATCCACAACGGCTACGACGCCCGCCTGGTGGCCCGAGAGCTGCGGCTGCCACCCGGCCACGAGCCGCTGTTCCAGATCGTGCTCGGCACCCCCGGCCCCGACCCCCGCTACCTGATGCCCATCGCCCTGCCCGCCGGCCCGGCAGGGACCGGAACCACTCTTGAGAACAGGACGGACACCCGATGACCGCACCGGCCGCCCCCGTTGCCCACGGGCCCGCGATCGGCAACGCCCGGGGCGCGGCCGCGCGGCGCTTCCTCGCCGACGGCCACCTGCCGCCCGAATACCTGGCCGCCGCCAACCCGCGGGCGCTGCCCCCGGTCCACAAGCGCTACCCCCGCGCCGGGCGCACACCGCTGCCGGCCGTGGACCACGGTCTCGGCGAGCTGCTGCGTCGGCTCAACGGGCTCACCCGGATGCGGTGGATGAGCGGCCGGGTGCCACTCGGGCTGAGCCCCGTCGGCCGCACCCGCCCGGGCACGCTCGTCGCCCCGGCCCGGCCCGTCGCCTCCTCCGGAGCCCGCTACCCGGTCGAGGTGTACCTCGCCGCGTCCCCGGCCGCCGGTCTCCCGGCAGGCCTCTACCACTACGACCCCGCGCACCACGCGGTGGACCGGCTGCGCGAGGGCGACGGGCGCGGTCGGCTGACGTCCTGTCTGGCCGAGCCGCCGGACGCTCCGCCCGCGGCGGTGCTGCTGTTCAGCAGCGTCTTCTGGCGCAACTGCGCCAAGTACGGGCCCTTCGGGTACCGCCTCCAGTGCCTGGACACCGGGGTCATGGTCGCCCAGGCCGTTGCCGCCGCCTGGGCGCTGGGCTACGTCCCCCGCGTGCACCTGCGCTTCGACGACGAGCGGCTCGACGGCCTGCTCGGCCTGGACTCCGAGGCCGAGAGCGTCCTCGCGGTCGTGACCATGGAACGACCGGAAGCCACCCTGCCCGCGCCACCCGACGAGGTGCCCGACTGGACGGCCCCCGCGCCGGCCGGGCTCTCGCCCCGGCAGGCCCTGTCGGAACTCCCCGCGCTCGCGGACGTCGTGGCCCTGCACCGGGCCTGCCGCTCGCCGCTCGCCACCGGCCCCCGGCCGCACAGCGAGCCCTGGACCCGCACTGCCCTGCCCACCGGTCTCTCCCGGCAGCGCCCCGGGCGGACCGGCGTCGATCTCGCCGCCGGCCTCGACGGCCGTCGCACGGCCTTCGGCTACCTGCGCCGGCCACTGCCGCAGGAGCCCCTGGGCGCCCTCCTGCACGAGGTGACCCGCCCGATCCGGACCGATACGGCACCCGCCCCCGGCCAGGGCTACGGGACTTCGCTCGCGTGCGTCGTCCAGCAGGTCACCGGCGTCCCGCAGGGGTCCTACTGGTACGACCCCGACGACTCGGCGCTGCTGCCCACCCGAGGCGACGGCGCGCGGGCTCTCGTGCTGGCGGCCAAGAGCCCGATGCTCGCCGACGAGTGCCGCAACTCCCCGGTGACGCTGCTCCCGGTGGGCGCACCGGAGTCCGGCCTGGCCGCGTTCGGCGACCGCTGGTACCGGATCCAGCAGATCGAGGCCGGCCTGCTCGCCCAGCGCACCGCCCTCGCCGCCGCCGCACTGGGCCTGGGCAGCCACGTGCACTGCGACTTCGACGTGGCCGGGGCGACCGCCGCCCTCGGGCTCGACGACGGTCCGCTGAGCGCGCTCGTCCTGGTCACCGTGGGGGCCGTCGGGCCCGGCCACGTCGAGCCGCAGCAGTCGCTGGGGCGGTGGTGACGTCGGTGATCGCCCCCGAGATGTACGACGTGGTGGTCGTGGGCGCCCGGTGCGCCGGCGCCCCGACGGCGATGGGCTTCGCCCGGGCCGGGTACCGGGTGCTGCTCCTCGACCGGATGCGCTTCCCGAGCGACGTGGTGTCCACCCAGCACATCCACCGGCCGGGCCTGGCCCTGCTCGACCGCTGGGGCCTGTTCGACCGGATGCGAGCGACCGGCTGCCCGCCGATGACGCGGATGTCGTACTCGGTCGGCGAGGTGACGATCAGCGGGGTGATCCCAGCCTCCGACGGCATCGATGCCGCCTACGCCCCGCGCCGGTTCGCGCTGGACGACCTGCTGGCCCGGGCCGCCGTCGAGGCCGGGGCCGAACTGCACGAGAACTGCACCGTCCGCGAGGTGCTGTGCGAGGACGGCCGGGCGACGGGCGTGCGCTACCAGGACGGCTCCGGGCGCCTGGTGGAGGTCCGCGCGCACCTGGTGGTCGGCGCGGACGGCATGCGTTCGACGGTCGCCCGGTTGGTCGGCGCCCGCACCGAGCACACGGACCCGACCCTCACCTGCGCCTACTACGCCTACTGGGAGGGGCTTCCGACGGACTTCGAGATCTACGAGCGCACGGGTGCGCTGATCGCTGCCCTGGCGACCAACGACGACCGCACGCTGGTCGTCTCGTACCTGCCGCAGGAACGATTCGCCGCCGCTCGGCGGGATCCCGAGGCCGCCTACCTCGACGCCATCCGGTCGACCGCGCCCGCGCTCGCCGGGCTGCTGCCGGCCGCCCGGCGAGTGGGACGCCTCCGGGGCACCGGCAGTCAGCTGAACTTCTTCCGGCAGGCGTCCGGCCCCGGCTGGGCGCTGGTGGGCGATGCCGGCTGCCACAAGGACTCGGTGACCGGCACCGGCATCACCGACGCTTTCGAACAGGCCGAGTTGCTGGTCGCGCAGGTGGGCCCGGACCTGGCCGACCGACGGGCCGTCGACGGCGCCCTGGCCCGGTTCGCCGCCGGCCGCGGGGATCGGCTCACCCCGCGCTACCGGGTGGCGTTGGACGCGGCGCGGCTCGAAGTCCCGGACGATCGTGTCGAGTTGATGCGCTGGATCAGCAACGACCAGCCGTCCTGCGACACCTACCTCGCCATCGCGGTGGGCCTGGTCCAGCCCGCGGACTACCCGGCACCGGCCGGGGCCCCGGAAGGCCGGGAAACCCCGGAAGGAGAGCACACGTGGAAGTGATCGGCCACGGCTTCATCGCCCGGCACCTGGCCGCCCTGGCCGCTCCGGGTACCGAGGCCGCCCCGGACGACCGGCATCCGGACGTCACGGTGATCGCGGCAGGGGTGTCCAGCACCCGGGTCTGCGCGGAGCCGGAGTTCCGGCGCGAGGCCGACCTGGTCGCCGCGGTCGCCGAGCGCTGCCGCGCCGAGGGCCGGACCGTCGTGTTCCTCTCGACGGCCTCCGCTGCCCTCTACGGCGGTGGCGACGGTACTGGCCAAGAGGAGAGCCCGCCCGCCCCCGTCTCGGCGTACGGCCGGCACAAGGCGGCCGTCGAGGGGCTGGTCGCGAACTCCGGCGCGCGCTGGGTGGTGCTCCGGCTGAGCCACCTGATCGGCCACGGGCAGCATGCGGAGCAGCTCCTGCCCGCCCTGACCCGGCAGATCGAGTCCGGCTCCGTCACCGTCTACCGCGGCGCCTACCGGGACGTCCTGGACGTCGAGCACTTCGTCGCCCTGACGGACCGGATCCTCGCCGCCGGGGTGCGCGACGAGATCGTCAACGTGGCCTCCGGGGTCTCCGAACCGGTCGAGCTGATCGTCGACGGGATCGAGCGGCGGCTCGGCGTCACGGCTCGGCGGACGTTCGTGGACGCGCCGGCGAACAGCGCGCCGGTGTCCGTCGCCAAGCTGCGCGGGATCGTGCCCGGGCTGGACGGCTTCGGGTTCGGCCCGGCCTACCTGCCCCGGCTGCTGGACCGCTACGTGCGGCCGACCTCCGCCGCCCCGGTGCCCAGACAGGCCAGGAGCGTCCGGGCCTGGACGTTGACGTAGAGGCCGTGCCGGGCGAGGGAGGTGAGCTGGGCCGGGGTGAGCCAGCAGTAGCCCTCGGGCAGGGGCGCCGGCAGGTCGTCCTCGGCGGTCTCGACGACGAGGTAGCGGCTCTCGGCGTCGAGGAAGCGCCCGCCCTCCTCGGAGTGCACGGCGTCGTAGCGGATCCGGGCCGGGTCGGCGGACAGCACCAGGTCGAGGAAGGGCGGGTGCCGGTCCGCCGGCAGGTGCGCGTAGCTGGCGGGCGTGCACTGGACGGTGGGGCCCAGCTCCACGGTGTGACGGAAGCCGGCCTCCACCCGGGCGTGCGCCAGCAGGTGGAGCACCCCGCTGATCCGCCGGGCGAGGAAGGCCGTCACCCCGGTGCCCACCGGCTCGATCAGCGGCTGCGTCCAGCGTGCGATCTCCCGGCTGCCGGCCTGCACCGAGACGGCCACGACGCGGAAGTACCGCCCGTCGACGTGGTCGATGGACCGCGCCCCGCGCTCCCAGCCCGGCAGAGCGGCCAGCGGCACGCGCTCGGCGCGGACTTCCCGCCGGGCGCGTTCGGCCGTGAACCAGGAGAGCAGTTCGGTGTCCGAGTGGAGCGCCTCGAAACCCTCGTCCCCCAACTGGAGGCAGGCGAGGACCGAGCGGGAGTCCATGTTGATCAGGTTCGGACGGCGCAGCAGCGCACCGATCTGGCCGAGCGTCAGCCACACGAAGTCGTCATGCAGAGGGACGTCGTCGAACACCTCGACGACGATGTTGCGGTTGTTCTTCCGGTAGAACCAGGAGCCGTGCTCGGACTGGAGGACGTCGACGAGGACCCGGCCGCGCCCCGGGTGGACGAAGTACTCCAGGTACCGCACGCCGAACCCCCGGTGCACCCGGGAGTAGTTGCTCCGGGTCGCCTGGACGGTGGGCGAGAGCTGGAAGAGCCCGGGGTTGCCCGGTTCGGGCTTGGCCTGCATCAGGAAATGCAGGACGCCGTCGAACTCCTTCGCCAGGATGCCCAGAATTCCGACCTCGGGCTGGTGGATTATCGGCTGGTGCCAGCTCCGGTCGGCGGCGCCGTCCGGTTCGACGTGCAGTCCCTCGACCGAGAAGAACCGGCCGGTGCGGTGCCCCAGGTTTCCGGTGACCGGGTCGAACGACCAGTCCGTCAATTCATCGAAAGTGATCCGGTCGACCCGGAACGGGCTAGCCCGGGCCCGTTCCCGGAACCAGGCGGAGAATTCCGCGAGGTCGGGGCGGGTGCCGTGGTCCCGGACCGATCGCCGCAGCCGCCCGGACAGATCGCTGTCGTCCCGCCGGCGGAGCGCGAGCTGCTCGCGGGGTGGCGGGGCGGTGTTCACACCTATCATCCGGGTCGGTCTCCAGATCTCTTCCGGTTTTTTTCCGGGAGGTTCCATGATGACCGCCCGTCACCGGTTGCTCTTCCGTCGCCGGACTGAGTTCCGGAATAAGCCACCCGTCTCAGGTCCGCGTTCCGGGTCATTCCTGGGAACCGGTCGAGAATCACCCCTCGGCGTGTGTCCGGCCCTCTGTTAGGATGCGGGCAAAAAATCGCCAGGGGGAAATCCAGTGGCACATATCGGATTCTTCAATATTCCCGGATTCGGTCACGTCAATACGACGACTGGCCTGGTCGCGGAACTCGTGGCCCGCGGGCACCGGGTGAGCTACGCCGTGCCGGAGTCCCATGGCGCCGAGGTCCGGCGGGCCGGGGCGGAGCTGATCCCGTACGAGACCGGGATGACGGACCCGGGCTCGACGATGACAGCGACGGCCGACCCGGACCGGTTCACCACCGTCGACTTCGTGCACAACCTCCGGGGTGTCCTGCGGGAGACCCGGTCGGTGGTGCCCGTCGTCGAGGCCGCGTTCACCCGGGACACGCCCGACCTGGTGCTCTACGACGGCGTGCTGGGCTGGTCCGGGCGGATCGCCGCGGACCGGCTGGGCATTCCGGCCGTCCGCTGCCTCCCGACGATGGCGGCGAACGAACACTGGTCGCTGGCGGCCGGCGGCTACGCCGTCTTCGACGTCGACGACCCCGAACTGACCGCCGTCTTCCGGGACATCGGGGAGCTGTTCACCGCGCTGGGCGTCGAGCACCTCGGGGAGGAGTTCTTCGGCAACGCCGGGCCCGGGGCGGCCACGCTGGTCTTCGTGCCGCGGGCATTCCAGCCCGCCGCGGGCACCTTCGCCGACACCGTCCACTTCGTCGGCCCTTGCGCGGCCGAGCGCGCCTTCGACGGCAGGTGGACGCCCCCGGCCGACGGCCGCCTGCTCGTCCTGGTCTCGCTGGGAACGCTGCAGAACGACCAGCCCGGGTTCTTCCGCGACTGCGTCGACGCGTTCCGCGACGCCCCGTGGAACGTCGTGCTGGCCGTGGGCCACCGGATCGACCGCGCGGCGCTCGGGCCGGTCCCGCCGCACGTCGAGGTCGTTCCCCACGTGCCGCTCCAGCAGGTGCTCCGGCACGCCGACGCCTTCGTCACCCACGCGGGCATGGGCAGCCTGATGGAGGCGCTTACCGCCGGCGTCCCGGTCGTTGCGGTGCCGCAGATGGGCGAGCAACGGGCCAACGCGGACCGCCTGCTGGAGCTCGGACTGGGATCGCTGCTGCGCCGGCCCGAGGTCACGGCCGCGACCCTGCGCACCGCCGTGGCGGACCTGCTGGCCGACCCGGCGGTGCGCGAGCGGGCGCGGGCCATGCGCCGGGGGATCCAGGAGGCGGACGGCCCGCGCACGGCGGCGGACCTCGTCGAGGCGCAGCTCCGGCCCGAGCAACCGGCGGTGCGATGACGGGGCGCGGAACCGGCGGCGCGATGAGGGCCCGCGGAACCGGCGGCGCGACGAGGGGGAGCCCGCTCCGGATCGGCGTTCTGGGGTGCGCCGACATCGCGTGGCGCCGCATGCTGCCCGCGATCGCCGGCTGCCCGGACACCCGGCTGGTGGCGATCGCCTCCCGGGACGCGGCGAAGGCCGCGCGCTTCACCGGACGGTTCGGCGGCGAACCGGTCGTCGGGTACGACCGGCTGCTGGAGCGCCCGGACGTCGACGCGGTCTACGTCCCCCTCCCGGTGGCCCTGCACGCGCCGTGGGTCGAACGCGCCCTGCGGGCCGGCAAGCACGTGCTCTGCGAGAAGCCGCTGACCGGGACGCCGCAGGGCACCGCGCGGCTCGTCGCCCTGGCCGCGGAGAGCGGCCTGGCGCTGCTGGAGAACTACATGTTCCTGAGCCACCGCCGGCACGCGCTGGTCCGCACCTTGGTGGCGGACGGGGCGATCGGCGAACTGCGGCACCTGTCTGCCGAGTTCGCCGTCCCGCCCCGGGACCCGGCGGACATCCGATACCGGCCGGAGCTGGGTGGCGGTGCCCTGCTGGACATCGCCGGTTACCCGGTCCGGACCGCGCAGTGGTACCTGGGCGACGAACTCACCGTCGTTGGAGCGTGGTTGAACGAGGCGGCGGGCGGGGTCGACGTCTCCGGTGCCGCGCTGCTGGCCGGCCCGGAGGGTGTGACGGCCCAGCTCACCTTCGGGATGGACCACGTCTACGGCGCGCGCTACGTGCTCTGGGGGAGCACCGGCCGGGTCACCGTCCCGCTCGCCTACACGCCGCCGGCCGCCGCGGGCACCAGCGTGGTGCTGGAAGGCCGGGACGGGGGGAGGGAGTTGGTCGTGCCGCCGGACGATCAGTTTACCCGCACCCTGCTGGCCTTCGTTGCCAGGGTGCGGGAGGGCGTTCCGTCGGACCTGGAGGGCGCGCCCCTGGTCCGGCAGGCCGAGCTGGTCGACCGGATCCGGCGGGCGGCGGCCTCCGCCGCCGTCAGCGCATCAGGCCGACCAGCCAGGGCGTGACGTTCGGACTGAGCAGCGGTTCCCGGTAGCTCGGTTCGCCGGGAAGGGTGACGATCAGGGTGCCCGACGGCGGGAACACCCTGGTCTTCACGTGGACGAGACCGGACCAGACAGCGTGCGGAAAGGCCGGCACCGAGTCCCGGGGGACGTCGAACTCCACGCCGTCCAGGCCGACCCTGGCCTCGTCGTGGTCGTACAGGCACACCTCGATGGCAGGCCGGCCGCCGATCCGGATGAACGCCTCGTGGGAGAAGAAGTTGTCGGCGTCGTCGCGCCGGTCCACCGAGAGGCCGGCCGAGGAGTCGTCGTTCCCGATCTCCTCCTCCACCGCGATCGCGTGGCCGAACTCCGCGGCGGTCTCCCGGATCGCGACGATGGCGCTCTGGGTGGTGGGCGGTGGCGCTTGCGCACGTGCGTCCTTTCGCACCTGTTCGTTGCAGTTCATCACTTTTCGTAGCTGTTCGTCAGTGCGCGGCCGGTACTGCCTCGATGATGCGGTACCCGGTGAAGCCGATCGGGTCACCGATACCCGCCGGTTCGAACCCGCCGGCCGTCAGGATCCGTCGGAACTCCTCGGCGGTGCGCTCCCGGCCGGACGTGGTGGCCAGCAGGTTGATGTCACTGATCACGGAGAAGTGGTCGGTCTGGGCCGTCATCCGCTCCGGCATCACGACCTCGACGACCAGCAGCCGGCCGTCGGCCGGGACGGCGCCCCGGCAGTTCCGCAGGATCCGGATGCACTGCTCGTCGTCCCAATCGTGCAGCACGCTCTTCAGCAGGTAGACGTCCGCGCCGTCCGGTACCGACGCGAAGAAGTCGCCGACGGCGATCTCGCACCGGTCGGCCACGCCGTGCGCGGCAAGGACCGACGGCGCTTCCGCCAGGCCGGTCGGGGTGTCGAACAGCGTGCCGCGCAGCTGCGGGTGGGCGGCCAGCAGGTTGGCCATGAGCGTCCCGTTGCCGCCGCCGAGGTCGACGGCCGTCCGGTAGCGCGCGAAGTCGTGGGCAAGCGCCACCGCGGGCGCCTCCAGACGTGCGCTGAGCGCCATGGCCTCGTTGAACTCCGACGACACCGCGGGCTGTTGGGCCAGGTAGTCGAAGAGCGAGACCCCGCGCACCTGTTCCAGCGCGGGGCCGCCCGTGCGCACGGTCGCCGACAGGGCGCCCCAGGCGCCCCAGATCCCCTCGTCGAAGTAAGGCATGAGCATGGGCCGGACCGAGTTCGGCACGTCCGAGCGCAGCAGTCGGCCGGAGAGGGTCAGTTCGAAGGTGCCCGCCTCCGGCTCCGCCAGCACGTCGAAGGCGACGAGGCCGCGCAGGACCCGGTGCAGCGCCCTGGCGTCGCTGCCGGTCAGCTTCGCGAGCTCCGTGGCCGTCCGAGGCCCCTCGGCCAGCAGGTCGGGGATGCGCAGACGGGCGGCGACGTGGATCATCTGGGCCGGCATGAACCCGAAGGCGAGCCGGTACAGGGCCGCGGCGGCCAGGTGCTCCTCCAGGCCGGGCGGCGGGCCGTCGGGGGCGGGGTGGGTGGTGTCCATGGTCACGTCTTCCTGGTCCTGACGGGGCCCGCTCAAGCAGCGGTCGGGGCCGGGGTCGGGGTGAAACTGACGGGCAGTCCGACCAGCCCGAACGTGATGCTGATCTGACGCCACCGCACCTCGTCGGCCGGTTCCCCGACCACCAGGTCCGGGAACCGGCGCAGCAGGGCGCCGAGGGCGACGGCGGCGAGCATCCGCGCGAGCGGGGCTCCGAGGCAGTAGTGGATCCCGTGCCCGAACGCCAGGTGCTGGTTCGGGCTGCGGGTGATGTCGAGGCGGTCCGGGTCCGGGAAGACCTCTGGGTCTCGGTTGGCGATCGCCAGGGCGATGTTGACGACCTCGCCCGCGCAAATCTCCGTCCCGGCGATGACGAGGTCCTCGGAGGCGACCCGGATCGCCGCCTGTCCTGCCGAACCCTCGAAACGCAGGAGTTCCTGCACGGCCGAGGGCGCCAGCTCCGGTTGCGCGCGCAGCAGGGCCAGCTGGTCCGGCCGGCGGCTCAGGCAGAGCAGCCCGTTGCCGATGAGGTTGGTGGTGGTCTCGTGCCCGGCCACCAGGAACAGCACGAGCAGGCCGATGAGCTCGTCGTCCGTCAGGACGTCCGTACGGTCGTCCGGGCCGTGCTGGGCCGCGATCAGGGCGCTCAGCAGGTCGGGCTGTTCGGCGGGCGGAACCGCGCGGTCGACGGTCGCCCGCCGGCGGTCCGCCAGCCGGACGAAGTAGGCGCGCAGCCGCCGGGACCGTTCGCGCTTGGTCGCCGGCCCGTGTTCGGACAGCATCGTGTCCGCCCAGCGCCGGAAGGCGGTCCGGTCCTCGGTCGGAATGCCGATCAGCTCGGCGATGACCAGCAGCGGCAGCGGTAAGGCGAGCGCAGGGATGAGGTTCGCCCGCCCCAACGGGGCCATGGCGTCGAGCAATTCATCGGTGATCCGCCGGGCGGCCGGGGCCAGGGCCGCGATTCGGCCGCGGGTGAACACCCCGGAGACCAGCGCGCGCAGGCGGTCGTGGTCGGGCGGGTCGCTGTTGGCCAGCGGCGACAGGTCGTTCTGCTCGTCGAAGGGGAAACCGGTCCGGCGGGGGTCGTTGGACAGCCGGCCGTCCAGCAGGGCCTGCCGGGCCTCCCGGTACCGCGTGATCAGCCAGTACTCGAACCCGCTCGCCTCGCGGACCCGCCGGACCGCCGGACCCACGCGCAGCTCGTCGCGCAGCGCCTGCGGGTCGGTGAACAGCCGACGCGGATCGAAGTCGAGCAAGGGCTCAACAGAGGGCTGCATGTTCTCTCCAGGAAGTTTCCGACCGGAGGACCTTCGCACGGTGCGGGCGGGCCCGTCTTCCCACTCGGGACTGAACTTCCGAGTCCGCCCTCCGCCTCCGGTCCGTGCCCGGGCGACCACCCGCCGGGCGGTTACGCAGCCGCGCGCGGTCGGACCAGGCCGGTCTCGTAGGCCAGGATCGCCGCCTGGGTCCGGTCCCGGAGATTCAGCTTCTGGCAGAGATGGTAGAGATGGGACTTCACCGTCGCTTCACTGAGCGAGAGTTCCTTGGCAATTCGCTGGTTGGAATGCCCGCTGGCAATCAGCGCGAGCACGTCAAGTTCGCGTGGGGTCAACACATCCAGCTGCGCCGGCCGGGCCGCGGCCAGGGCGTGGCTGCGCTGAATGAGGTGTTCCAGGAGCTGTACCGCGGGATCCATTCGGATGACCATCCCGCCGGCCGCGACATCACGGATGGCAGAGACCAGCGATTCGGCGAGACATCGGTTCGGAAGCAATCCCCGGATGCCCGACTTGAATGCCCGGAGGACGTCCCCGTGGGTCAGTTCGGAGGAGAGCATCAGGATGTCCGGGCGCTGATCGCGGAGCGAGATCCCGCATTTCGCAGCCAGTTCGAAGCCGTCCAGCGCGGTCGCATCGTGATTCACGAGAATCACGTCGGGGGAGAATTCCCGGGCCACCGCGATTGCCGTGCTGACGTCTTCCGCCTCGCCCGTTACGGTCATGTCCGAGGCCCGGCCGAGAATGGAGAAAAGACCCTCTCTGGTCAATGGTTGAGCGTCACAGACCAGGACTTTGATCGACGCGGAATTGCTCATAGTCCTACATCCCCCCATAGCAATGGTCATGCAGCCTAAGCATTTCGTGCACAGCCGAATGGAACGCTTCCCCGCGCGTCATTCGGTCATGCGTCAGGACTCTATCAAAGGCTCCAGGTGGTCTACACCTGTCAATGTGTGGGATTTGTGGCCCGCGTGTGCAGCGTGGCTAGCCGGGCGGGCCGCAGGCCGCCGCTAGGGCGCGCATTCGGTCGTGATCAATCGGTTCGAGTGAGGTCCTCGATCCAGATCATTGCGCCGCGGAGGTGGAGGCCGGCGAGGTAGCTTTCCGGGGTCTTGTCATACCGGGCGGCGATGCCTCGCCAGGCCTTCAGCTTGTTGACCAGGTGCTCGACGGTGTTGCGCTCCCTGTAGAGCTCGGCGTCGTGGCTGACGGGCCGGCAGCCTGCGCTGCCGTTCTTCTTCCGGTAGCTGCTCTGGTCCTCGTCCAGGGTCTGTTGCGAAAGTGGATCAAGGTCGTCTGCGTGGCTCACAACCCGCGGATGGCTTCAGCAAGTTTGGGGCCGTAGGACGCCCAGCAGATGAGTGAGCCGTCGGCAGCGAGCTGTCCCATGAACCACTCGTCGTCAGCTCGGGCGAGGCACAGGTCATGGAAGGACAGGATGATGTCAGGCTGGAGGGCGTCGTAGCCCGCGGAGCCGGACTGTTCGACTACGACGAGTCGTTCAAGCGAGAGCAGATCCGCTTCGGCGTCGCCGGAGACGGAACGGACCCGCTCGATCGTCCATTGCCGCATGGTCGCACCCATGGCGCCTTACAACCATTCGTTTATGGCGGCGACCAGCACCGTCGCGTGATAGCGGACGGCGAGCTCGTCGTACCTCCTGGCGACTGCGCGGTTGCGCTTGAGCCGGTTGATCCCGCACTCGACCGCGTGCCGCTGCTTGTGGTCGTCCGTGTCGAACCGGGGGCGGGCGGCCGCCTCGGGAGCCGAGCTTTCGACGGTTGCGGATCTGGTCCACCTTCTCCGGGAGTGTGTACTTCACGCCGTGTTGGCGCAGGTAGGAGTGGTTCGCGCGGGAGCCGTACGCCCTGTCCGCGCGGGACCCTGTCCGGCTTCGTGCGGGGGCGGCCCGGACCGATACTGGGCACTCGGATGGCGTTCAAGACCGGCTGGAACTGGGGACTGTCGTGCCGCTGGCCGGTGGTGACGAGCAGGGACAGCGGCTTCTGTCCCTGCTCGACCGCCAGGTGCGGCTTGGTGGTCAGCCCACCGCGCGAGCGCCCGAGTCCGTGGTCGTCGGGCTCAGTGTCGACGCCGCCGGGAGGCTCCTTCTGGAGATACCCCCTTTTACGCGTTCCAGCGGCATGCTGGTGGGCGCGCGCGATAGCCGAGTCCACGCTCACGTCCTACGTGATCAGGCCTTTTGTGTCGGCCTCGGCCTGCAACTGTTCGAAGATGCGCTTCCAGGTGCCGTCACGTTGCCACCGCCGGAACAGGTCGTAAGCCCGGTCCCACCGCCCGTACCGTTCAGGCAGGGATGGCGTTCCTTGTCGTGAAACGGTGTTGTACGACAAGGGACACGACCGCAGGCAGGTCACGCCAGGGCGCCCCGGTTCGAGTCCGCCACCGTATGCCGTCGATCAACTGCCGACGGGTCCACGTCCGCCGGCGCCCCGGCTTCCTGCCCACCGGCAGCAACGGCTCCAGCCGCTCCCAGAGGCCGGACTGGCCGTCCCGGTGGGGGGTGTTCGACCACCCCACCGCCGCCGCGCTCGCCACAGTGGCCACCGACACCGGCGACGACCCGACCGCCATGCCGCTCACCCCGCTCGCGCGCAGTGCCCTGCCCACCTCGTTCCCGCTGTCGTACGCCCAGGCCCGAGTCTGGCTCGCCGCCGAGATCGACCCCGACGGACCGAGTACAACACCGGCGGCGCGATCCGGTTGCGCGGCGAGCTCGACGTACCCGCACTCGAAGCAGCCCTGACCGCCCTCGTGGCCCGTCACGAGTCGCTGCGCACCACCTTCGACGCCGTCGACGGCCAGGGCATCCAGATCGTCCACCCCACCGCACCTGTCGTCCTCACCGTCGCCGACTGCCCGCCCGCGGAGCTCGACGCCGCCGTCCGCGCCCACCACGACCGGCCCTTCGACCTGCGCACCGGCCCGCTGCTGCGGCCCCTGCTGCTGCGCACCGGCCCCGACGAGCACCTCCTCGTGCTGTCCCTGCACCACATCGTCACCGACGGCTGTTCCATGGGCGTTCTGCTGCGCGAACTCGGCACCCTGTACGCCGGCGGTACGCTGCCCGCCCTCGCCCTCCAGTACGCCGACCACGCCCTGTGGCAGCGCCGCGCACTCACCGCCGAGGCGCTGAGCACCGATCTGTCGTTCTGGCGCCAGCAGCTGGCCGGCACGCCCGTGCTCGACCTGCCGACCGACCGGCCCCGCCCGGCGGTGCGCACCTCCGCCGGCGCCAGTCGGCGCTTCACCCTGCCCGCGCCGGTAGCCGCCGGCTTCGCCCGGGCCTGCGAGGACTCGTGGCGTCGGTCAATGGCTGGCCCGCCTCGTGGAAGTCGCCAGTGTCAATCCCCTCCGCGGCGAGTAGGGCTTGTGTCACCGGGTGGTACGCACACCGGAGTCGCCCACCTGCCCGCTGCTCGTGCCGGTTCGACGGGCACGAGCAGCGGAGGAAACGAGGTCACATCACGCGACGGCGGTGCCCTCGAGCTCGACCATCTGGCCGGGGATCGCCAGACGCGTCACCCCGAGCATGGTGGTGGTCGGTGCGACCCTGGCGGCGCCCAGCCGTCCCGCCAGCACGCCGTAGTGCTGGAAGAGCAGGTCGACGTCGGTCGTGTAGACGTTGAGCCGGACGAGGTTGGCGAGAGACATGCCGGCCTCGGCGAGCACGGCCTCGATGTTGTCGATGCTCAGCGCCAGTTGTGCCGCCATGTCACCGTCGTGCTCGGGCTTGCCTTCGCTGCTCATCGCGGTCTGACCGGAGATGTACAGGGTGCGCGAGTGCCCGGAAACGACCTCACCCTGGTTGAAGCCCATCTCCACCGACCAGGAAACAGGGTTGACCGCATTGCGTTCCATTGCCGCACTGGCTCCATTCGATTCACTGACAGTAAGTACGTCCATCGGCTCGGCAGCTGCCAGGCTTTGACGTTCCCTGAAGGAGCCTTTCAATAAAACATGACATCCTTGGTCATATATTCTTGCTAAATTCTTCACATGCGCGCAGACCGGTTGGTTTCGTTGGTGCTCCTGCTGCGCCGGCGCGGTCGGATGACCGCGGACGCGCTGGCCCGTGAGCTGGAGGTGTCCACCCGCACGGTGCTGCGGGACATCGAGGCGCTGTCCGCGTCCGGTGTGCCGGTCTACGCCGAACGCGGCCGGCATGGCGGTTTCGGATTGTTGCCCGGTTTTCAGACGGCGCTCACCGGACTGAACCATGACGAGGCGCTCGCCCTGCTGGTCGCCGGATCACGGCGCGGCGCACAGCTGTTCGGCCTCGGCTCGGCCCTCGCTTCGGCCATGCTCAAAGTGGTCGACGCATTGCCCGAAGGGCTTCGGGACACCGCGGCCGACGCGGCGCAGCGATTACTCATCGACCCGGAGACCGACTTCCTCTCGCGCCGTGTGGCCGCCGAGGAGGTGTCCGACAGCGTAGTTGCCGAGATCCGGCGCGCAGTGTTCGTCGGGCACAAGCTGCGCATCCGGTACGCGGCTGTGGACCAGACCCCCAAGTGGCGAACGGTGGACCCGATCGGCCTGGTCACCGTACGCGAGCTGGGCTATCTGCTGGCCAGGAGGAGTGGTGCGGACCGCACCTACCGGCTGTCCCGGGTGCTGGCCGCCGAGGCACTCGACGAACCCGCGCAGCGACCGGACACGGTCGACCTGGACCGGGCCTGGCAGGAACGCAACGCGCGGTTTCGGACCGGGGGCGACCAAGTCGCCGTACTGGTACGGGTGGACCCGGCGCATCGGCAGCACCTGGTCGGCACCGTGCTGGCCGTCTGCACCGAAGAAGTCGACGCGGGCGGCCGACTGCGGCTGAACGTGATCTTTCAGGATTCGCGACACGCCGAATGGGCGCTGTGGCAGCACGCCACGCACGCGGAAGTCCTGGACCCCCAGTGGCTGCGCGCGTCCCTGCACGACCGCGCCGCGGCGATTGCCACCCGCTACGGAGCGTCATCCTGAAGGCAGACCTGCGAGTTGACGCCTCCTGTCGACCGCGCACAGGCGCTTCTGAGGGGTCGGAGACGGTCAGCCCCTCCATACGGGTGGGCACGCTCCCGCTCACCATCCCGGGCGGCATGGCCCGGCCGAGCGACCAGCAGGCCGCTGTGGAAGTCACCCGGGCAGGGCAGTTCTCAGGCTTCTGCGGGAGGTGACGCCGAGCTTCCTGAAGACCTTGGCGAGGTGGTATTCGACGGTGCTCGCGCTGAGGAAGAGATGGGTGGCGATCTCCTGGTTGGTGGCCCCGTCGGCGGCCATCCGCGCGATCCGTGTCTCCTGGGGCGTGAGGTCCGCGGGTGCGGGGGTGTTCCGCCGTCGGGGGTGTTCACCCGTGGCCCGCAGCTCCAGCCGGGCCCGTTCCGCGAAGGCGGTCGCCCCCATCCGGGTGAAGGCTTCATGGGCGGCGCGCAGGTGCACTCGCGCGTCGCCGCGGCGTCGGCGCCGTCTGAGCCACTCCCCGTGGAGGAGGTGGGTGTGGGCCTTCTCCGTACCGAGTGGGGTGGGGTCGAGGTGGGCCGCGGCGTCACGGAAGAGGGCGTCGGCTTCGGCGCCGGCGGCCATGACGGCGCGACTGCGGGCGAGCAGCCCGAGAGCCCAGGGCGTCGCGCAGGCCTCGGCGCGCTCCGTGAGCCGGTCCAGGGCTCGTTGGGCGGTGCCGGTGTCGTGGTTGCGGACGGCTGCTTCGACGAGTCCGGGCAGGACCAGGCCGCCGCCGTGCGGGGGCGGGTCGTCGAGGACCGGGGCGGCTGCCGCCTGGGCCTCGGCGTAGAGGCCCTGGCCCAGCCTGAGCACCACGTTGGCGGCTCGCACCAGTTGCGCCGGGACGCCGCCGGGCCGTTCGGGGTACAGCTCCTGCTGGGCTCGTACGGCGGCCAGGGTGGCTGTCTCGTCGCCGCGCCAGCCGTGCAGCATGGCGTCGGTGGGGTGCGAGAGACGGGAGTCCGCGCCGGTCGCGTCCGCGACGTCCTTGAACTCGGCGAAGTGCAGCTGTGCGGTCGCCAGGTCACCGCGGAAGACCTCTGCGGTGGCGTTGGCGTGGGAGGCGATCTGCAGCATCCGCAGTGCGCCGTGTGAGCGGGCGGCGTCGGCGTAGCGCTGTCCGCACTCGGACAGGGCGTTTATGTCCCACGTCTCGATCGCGGCGAGCATGCCGAGCAGGCTCCAGCGGACGGCCCCGCCGTGTTCGGCGCCCGGGGCCCTCATGGCGGTGAGCGCCGCCCTGAGTACGGGTGCGGCCTCGGTGTGGCCGACGGCCGCGAGCCGGGCGTGGCCTTCCAGGAGAAGGTCGGCCGGATCGGCGGAGTGCTGTGGGGGCCCGGTGCGCCGGTCTCGTAGGTCCAGCGCGGTGCGGGCTACGCGGGCCATGCTCGTGCCCGGTCCGATGCGGGGGACGACCATGGCCGCGTCGACGGCCTCAAGCAGGGCGTCGCGACTGCCTTGCGGGTCGCAGGAGGCCAGTGCCAGTGCGGCGTTGTGCAGCAGGCCTACGGCGCCCTCCTTGCCCACCATCAGGTGTACCAGGCCTCGCAGGCGGTCGACGTGCGCGGCGAACGGCTCGGGGGCAGGCGCCATCTGTGTGAGGAGTTCCTCGGCCCGGTGCGGGGCGCCGCCCATGAGAGCCGCGGCGCAGGCCTCCAGCAGGCGGGCGGCGCCCGTGGCCGTGTCCTCGGTCAGCTCCGCCGCGCGGTGCAGGAACGCCGCCCGGGCGAGGTAGCCGCCGTTGTCCTTGGCCCGTTCGGCGCACGCATGCAGTGCGTCGGCCACGCGTACGTCGGGGCCGTCGGCAGCCGAGGCCAGGTGCCAGGCGTGCCTGCCGGGGTCGGCGAGCGGGTCGGTCACGTCGGCCAGGGCGGCGTGGGCGGCACGACGCTCGGCGCGGCCCGCTCCCGTGTACACGGCGGACCGGATCAGGGGGTGCCGGAACAGAAGGTCTGTGACGTCGGGGCCGGGGACGAGTACGTCGGCCCGCTCGGCCTCCTCGAAGGCGGCGTCGATCTCGTCGGGCGTCGAAGGTACCTGACGGTGCAGGGCACGGCGTACGAGGTCGCGGTCGCCGGTGGCGTCCGCGGCGGCGGTCAGCACGGCCCTGCGGGCCAGTGCCGGAAGCTGCCGGACCCGCTCCAGGAACCTGGTCTCCAGGCCGCGGCTGACCGGCAGCGGTCGGCCGGCGGCGCTCGGCCGGAGGGAACCGGCGCCGCGGGCGAGCTCGCGGAGCGCGAGCGGGTTGCCCGCGGCTTCGGCGATGATCCGGTCCCGCAGAAGGAGGTCGGTCGTGGGGTCGGCGTGTTCGGCGAGCAGAGCGCGGGCATCGGTGTCCGCCAGCCCCGGTATCGCCAGCTCCGGCAGACCTGCCAGGCCGGCAGCCGCGTCCGGCTCGTCGCGGAGCGCGAACAGCAGGGCGATGCCGTCGGCGTGCAGGCGGCGCCCGACGAAGGCCAGGACGTCGAGGGATTCGCGGTCCAGCCATTGGGCGTCGTCGCATACCACCAGCAGCGGTTGGCGGCGGGCGGCGCCGGCGAGGAGGGTCAGGACGGCCAGTCCCACGAGGAAGCGGTCGGGGGCGGTTCCGGACTTCATGCCGAAGGCCGTCTCCAGTGCGGCGAGTTGGGGGCCGGGGAGGTCGGCGCGCCGGTCCAGGAACGGCAGGAGCAGTCGGTGCACTGCGGCGAAGCCGAGCTCCTGCTCTGCCTCCACACCGGCCAGGCGGGTCACGCGCAGCGCCGAGGCGGAGCGGACCGCGTGGTCCAACAGCGTGGTCTTCCCTATTCCGGCATTGCCCCGCAGCACGAGGACACCGCTCATGCCGGCCCGGACGCCGTCGAGCAGTCGCTCCAGCTCGGCGCGTTCCGACTGCCGCCCTTTCATGATCACGAGGTCGAAAATACCTCGTCGGTCCTGGGCGGCCGGGGCCCGCCCGGTGCGTCCGTTCCCCGGGGCCGCGGGGAGACGTCGTGCGGAGACTGGGGGGACTGGGGGGTTTCCAGGATTCGAAGACAGCCCGGCACCCTGCACGCTGCGGTCATGTCCTGGACGACGCAAGAACGAGCACAGATACCGATACCCGGCAGGTCCTCCTCCCGAGCGGATCGGGCGGCCCGTCGCGTCGCGGTGCAGGGTGCCCGGGCCGGTACGGCGCTCGGGGCGGTCGGATCCACGGGACTGGACCACGCCGCGCTGTGGGCCGAGGCGTTGTGCCGTGCGGTGGGCCCGGCAACGGTGTCGCCCCGGGACCGCGACTCCTTCTCCGCGCAGTTGGCCGTCACCGAGCAGGGGCAGCTGCGTCTGGTGACGCTCGACGCGGATGCGCACCTCATCCGATGTGCGGCCGCTCCGGCCGGCGTGCGGCGGTACCCCGGCGGTGGGGCCGTGGCCATGGCGATCTGGGCCTCGGGGACCGGCGTGCTGGTCCAGAGCGGGCGTAGAACGCCCCTTGCGGCGGGGGACGTCGCCTTCCTGCTGCCCGACCGCTCCTTCGGCCTGGAGTTCCTGGAGCGGGGGCGGCTTCACCTGTTGCTCGTACCCCGCGGGTTCCTTCCCCTGCCGGACGAGCGCGTCCTGTCCGGAGCGGCCGATGCGGCGGGCCAGGCTGTCGCCCCCCTGCTGACCGGCTTGGCCGAGACGCTACCGAGGCTGCACCCCGGCACCGGCGCCTGGCTCGCGGCATCCCTCGTGGAAGCGCTGGTCGCGCTGGCCGCCCCGGGGGTGTCCGCCGGGGCGTCGACGGCGGGCGAGCTGGTGGACGCCGTGCGTGCCCACATCGATGACCGGCTCGCGGATCCGGATCTCACTCCGGCCTCGATCGCGGCCGCTCATCACATCTCGGTCCGCAATCTGCACCGGATCTTCGCTCAGGAGGGCACGACCGTGGGCACGTGGATCCGGCGCCGCCGCTTGGAGGCGGCCCGCCGCGAACTCATCCGGTCCGGCCCGGCCTCGCCGACGATCGCTGCCGTCGCCTACCGGTGGGGCTTCGTCAGCGCGAGCCACTTCAGCCGGGCGTTCCGCCAGACCTACGGCATGGCGCCGCGTGCATGGCGGACACTGCATGCGTGGCCCGCACGGGACGGTCGGCCTCGGCCTCTGCGGTGAAGGGCGGGCAGGCCCGCCCGACGGGTCCGTCAGACGCCGGGGTCGACGAACCGCCGGACGAAGGCGAGTGCGGTGTCGGCCACCTCACGCCAGCCGTGGTCGATGGTGAGCGAGTGCCCCCGGCCGGCGATCTCGGTGATCTCGGTGACGGCGTGCTCGTTGCGGGCCTGCTTCTTGTACGAGGCGTTGGCGATGGCCCAGGGGATGGTGTGGTCCTTCTCCCCGGAGATGATCAGTAGGGGGCCGCGATCGGCGGCCGTGGTGTCCACCGCGGCTTCGGTCCACGGGTTGATGTTGGCGGCGGCGGCCTGGAACAGGGGCTCGCCCGGCGCGGGGACGGCGAAGGTCTCGTACAGCTCGTGTGCTTCCGCCTCGCTGACGGCGTTGGCGAAGGAGTAGCGGAACTGCTCGTAGGTGAGGGGTACCGCGCGGTGGTGGTTGGCGGGGTTGCCGAGGACCGCGCTCGCAGCCCGCAGCGAGGACAGCGGCAGGGGCAGTACCCCTCGGAAGGGCGCAGGGGCGATGGCGACGGACGCCTGTGCCAGTCCGCGGCCGGCGCTGATCTGGGTGATCAGGCCGCCGAAGGAGTGGCCGATGAGCACGGGCTTGCGGCCCAGCCTGCCGATGAGGTCGCAGAAGTGGTCGGCGACCTGTCCGACCCTCTTGCCCGCGAACACCTCAGGGTGGGCGTTGGCGTCTGCGACCGTGTCCGGGTCGTCGGGCCAGCCGGCCAGGACCGGGGCGAAACCGGCCTCCTCGAAGACGGCGGCCCACCGCTGCCAGCTGCTGGGCAGCAGCCACAGGCCGTGGATGAAGACGGCCGGGATCCGGCCGGTGGCGTTCGCGGCCTCGACCTGCGCGAGGTCGCGGGCGTACGGGGCGCCGGGGGACGGGGTTGCCATGAGACGACTCCTCAGCGGGGCGGGGAAGTGACGGTGCGGGGATCAGATGGTTCGGGGATCAGATGGTTCGGGCGGCGGCCCGGATCAGTGAGACGACGGCGTCGGGTCGGCTGTGCATCGGCAGGTGGGAGGCGGGCACCTCGCTGGTCCGTGCTCCTGCTCGCCGGGCCTGGAAGCGCTGGAGTTCCGGCACGATCCCCCGGTCCCGGCCGGAGACCAGAACCCAGGAGGGCAGGGTCCGCCATGCGGCGGCCGTGCAACGGTCGGCGAAGGCGGTCGCGTTGAGGGGGCGTTGGCCGGCGGTGAGGGTGGCGGTGACGGACCTCGGCACATCCTGCGCGAAGACGTCGTGAAAGCGGTCGGGCCGGATGTACAGGTCGGTGCCGGTGCTGCCGCCGTCGGCGCCCGGTACGGGCACCGGCGTCAGGGCGGGTTCGAGCCGGGAGCCGGGGAAGCGGGCGGCGAGCTCGCCGAGGACTTCCCCGGCGTCGGGCATGAACGCCGCGATGTAGACCAGGGCTTTGACGTTGGGGGCGGTCGCGGCGGCCTGGGTGATGGCCGCCCCGCCGTAGGAGTGGCCGACCAGGACGACAGGGCCGGGTACAACGGCCAGGCGGGCCGCGACCTGGGCGGCGTCGTGGGCCAGGCCGCGCAGCGGGTTGGCGGCGGCGATCACCTGGTGACCGCGACTCTGGAGGCGCTCGGTGACCGGGCTCCAGCTCGTGGCGTCGGCGAACGCACCGTGGACGAGGACGATCGTCGGCCGGGCGTTCTCGGGCCCGGTGCTGTCGGCGCTTGCGGTGGTCGCTGCGTACGCGGTGGCGACGGGCGTGCCGAGGGTCAGGGTGGCGGCGCCCGCGGCAGCTGCGGCCAGGGCGGTGCGCCGGGTGGGGCCGGTGTGGGCGGTCATCGGGGGTGGTCTCCTCGGGAGGGGGCCGCTGGGGCGGGTGAGGCGGGGCGGTGCAGCACGGCCCGCGTTGCCAGTCCGGCGGCCACGCCCGCGGCGACGGCGGCCAGGGCCCATGCGGTCGGCCAGGGCAGCAGGCCCAGGGTGTGGTCGGCGGAGAAGCGGCCGGGCCCGGTGAGGGCCAGGGCGGCGGCGGTGACGACGAGGACGAGCGGGTACTCGTAGCCGTCGTTCTGGACCCAGAGGCCGTTGGGCCGTTTGACGGTGAGGGCGACGGTCATCACTCCGATCGCGCCGGCGGCGGCGAGCGGGGTGAGGGCTCCGGCGGCGAGCAGGAGGCCGGAGCCGATCTGGCCGGCTCCCGCGGCGAGGGCGGTGAGCGCCCCGCCGCGGAAGCCGTCGTGCCGGAACTCCTCGGTCCCGCCCGCGAGCCCGTTCCCGCCGAGGTGGAAGCTGACCTTCTGCACGCCGTGTCCGGCGATCAGCAGGCCCGCCACCAGGCGGAGGATCAGCAGGCCGGTGTCCATGGACGCGGACTCCTGTCGCTCAGCCGGCGGCGCGCGGGTCGATCATGGTGTGGGCGTAGACCACGCCCAGCCCGTAGGCGCCGCCGTGCTCCTTGACCACGTCGGTGGTCGCGACGTAGGTCTCGGTACGGGCCCAGTCGCGCTGGAGCTCCAGCAGGACCTGGAGCCAGGTGACGGGGACGGCTCCGGCGGCCGTCATCCGCTGCAGGGCGTGCTCGTGGGCGGCCGGGGTGACTCCGGCGGAGGCGTCGGCGACGACGTAGACCTCGTAGCCCTGGTTGAGGGCGGAGAGGGCGGGGAGCACGAGGCAGACCTCGGTCCACAGCCCGGACAGGACGATCTTGCTGCGGCCGGTGGCCTTGACGGCTTCGACCAGTGCCGTGTCCTCCCAGGCGTTCATGGAGGTCCGGTCGACTATGTCGTGCTGGGGGAAGACCTCGCGCAGCTGCGGCAGGATCGGTCCGGAGAACGATGCGGCCGCGACGGTGGACAGCACGACGGGGACGTCGAAGGCCTTGGCGGCCTTGGCCAGGCCCACCGTGGCGTTGATGACCGCGACCCGGTCGGCGCTGCCGGCGCCGAAGAACATCTGCGGCTGGTGGTCGACGAACAGCATCATCGCGTTGTCGGGGGTGAGCAGGTCGGGGCTCGGGGCGGCCTGGACGGCGTCGAGGTCGAAGACGAAGTCGGTCATGGGTGGATCCCTTCCAGTGATGATCTGTTGCGTGGCAGGCGGAATGCGGTGGAATGCAGTGGGGTCAGAGCACGAAGCAGGGGTCGAACACCGCGGGCGGCTCCTCGGAGGCGAAGCCCCGGGCGACGCGCCACTGGCGGTGCCGTTCGGATTCGGCGGCGGCCTCGGCCAGCAGGTCGGCCTGGCGGGCCCCCGCGACGGAGGGCGGCACGGTGGCCTGGTAGCCGCCGTAGTGGGCGACCGGGCTCCAGGCCGGGCTGACGGGCGGCAGTGCCTCGTCCAGCCCCTCGTAGGTGTCCGCGGCGTGGACGATGCGTCCGCCGGTCACCGTGAGGACGGACTCGATGTGCGGGATGTCCCCGTCGGGGACGGTGAGGTAGTCGTGGGAGAGGACGGCGAAGTCAGCGAACCGGCCCTCGGCGAGGATGCCCTTGTCCGTCTCCTCCCCGGTGATCCGCGCCCCGCCCAGGGTGTACAGCTCCAGGGCCCGTTCGCGGGAGAGGAGCTGTTCGGCGGGGCGGAGGGCCAGGTCACCGACGGTCCGCCCGGTGACGAGCCAGTGCAGGGCGACCCAGGGGTTGTAGGAGGAGACCCGGGTGGCGTCGGTGCCAGCGGCGACGGGGATTCCGGCGCGCAGCATGTCCGCGACGGGCGGGGCCACGGCGGCGGCCCGGTCGCCGTACCGTTCGGCGAAGGCGCGGCCCTGGAAGGACATCCGGTTCTGGACCGAGACGCCGCCGCCGAGGGCGGCGATCCTCTCCAGGCTGTCCGCGGACACGGTTTCGGCGTGGTCGAACAGCCAGCGCCGGCCGGCCGGGAACAGCCCCTCGGCGGCGAGCTTCTCGAAGACGGCCAGGTCCCGGCGGATGGTCTTGTCGTAGGTGGCGTGGAGCCGGAAGCCCCAGCCGTGCTCGGACAGCAGCCGGACCGCCTGCTCGAAGTCGTCCTCGTAGCCGTCCGCGAGTTCCGGACGCGGCTCGGAGAAGTTCTCGAAGTCGGCGGCCGCCCAGGTCAGGTTCTCCCCGGCGCCGTTGAGGCGCAGCCAGGCGTCGCCGTCGCCGGGGCGTACGGTCTCGGTCCAGCGGCGCAGGTCGGCCAGTTCCTGGCCGGCGGTCTGCGGGAAGAGGTGGTAGCCGATACGGATGCTGAGTTCCCCGGCGCGGGCCAGTTCGGTGACGGTGGCGTAGTTTTCGGGGAAGTTCTGGAATCCGCCCGCGGCGTCCACGGCGGAGGTGAGGCCGAACCGGTTCAGCTCGCGCAGGAAGTGCCGGGTGGAGACCTTCCTGTCGCTCTCGTCGAGGGCCGGCGCCTTGGCCAGCGTGGAGTACAGGACCAGGGCACTGGGTGCGGCGAGCAGCAGACCGTTGGGGTGGCCCGCGCGGTCCCGTACGATCTGCCCGCCCCGGGGGTCCGGTGTCTCCCGGGTGAACCCCGCGGCCCGGACGGCGGCGCGGTTGAGGATCGCGGACTGGTACAGGTGGAGCACGAACACCGGGGTGTCGGGTGCTGCGGCGGTGAGTTCGGCCGGGGTGGGCATCCGGCGTTCGGCGAACTGGTCGGCGGTCCAGCCGCCCACGACCCGGATCCACTGCCCCTTCGGTGTGCGCCCGGCCTGCTCGCGGAGCATGGCCAGCGCGCGGTGCAGGGAGGGCACGCCGTCCCAGCGCAGTTCCAGTACGTAGTTGAGGCCGCCGCGGATGACATGCAGGTGGGAGTCGTTGAGGCCGGGCACCACTCGGCGGCCGAGCGCGTCCACGACGCGGGTGCCCGGGCCGACGGCGGCGGCGACGTCCCTGTCGTCGCCCAGGACGGTGATTCTGCCGCCGCGGACGGCGAGGGCTGTCGCGGCGGGCCGGGCGGGGTCCTGGGTGTGCATCTTCCCGTTGCGCAGGACGAGGTCGGCGAAGCCCCCGTCCGGAGGGCTGTGGGCGGGTGTTGTCCCGCCGACGGGCATGCTGGTCATGGGAATGGCTTTCGTCCGTTCACGACGTCGGTGGTCGGGGTGTGTGAGGTCGGGGTCCGGCCGACCCTGCCCGGTCGTGGATCAGGCGGATCGGGTGGATCGGGCGGATCAGATCGATCGGGCGGATCAGGCGGATCAGAGGGTGCGCCGGACGCCGGCCTGGCGTTCGAGGTCGCGCAGCTGTACGGACAGGGCGCCGTCGAGGGCATGGTGTGCGGGTCCGATCCGGCCGATCGGCAGGACCTGCCGGCCGTGCATGTCCTCCAGCATCAGCGCGAACGCGGTGTAGAGGGCGACCGCCGCGAGCAGCAGGCCGAGGGCCCCGGACAGCGTGGCCGGCCACGGCGCGCCGGTGAGGTTGGCGAGTGCCGCCACGGCGAAGCGCGGGACGGCGGTGCACAGCACCAGCCACAGGGCTCGCTTGCGACCGGCCACCGAGGCCATCAGCAGGGCGAACAGGGCGAACATGGCGTTGAGCACGCCCAGGACCCGTGTCCCGCCCGGCGGGTCCAGCACCAGGTTCAGTCCGGAGGCCAGCCACAGGCCCGAGAAGCAGGCCATCAGCGTGGCGGCCACCACGTCGCGGGCGCCGAGGGCGAACCAGCTCACCATCAGCTGCAACACGAACGCGGGCAGGATCGCCAGGCCCACGGCCCGGTGGGCGTTCTCGTCGAACACGCCGAGCTGGAAGCAGCCCACGATCACGGAGGCGATGGCCACGGCGTAGAAGCCCAGCGGCATCGGTGAGGCGATGGGGCGCAGGTTGATCCGGGTCATCCGGCGCAGGTCGGGCTCGAAGTGCCGGCCGCCGGCGAGCGGGTCCCCGTCGGAGGCTTCCTCCACCGCCGGCTCAGACATCGGCCAGTGCCTGCCGGAGCGTGCTGATGGCCAGGTCGATGGCGGACTGCGCCGCGTGGGTGCCGCGCAGGGCGTTGAGCATCACGAAGTCATGGATGATGCCCTGGTAGCGGACGGCGGTGACGGGTACCCCGGCGGCGCGCAGCTTGTTGGCGTAGGCCTCGCCCTCGTCGCGCAGGACGTCGGCCTCGGCGGTGATGACCAGAGCCGGCGGCAGCCCGGCCAACTGCGCGGTGGTGGCCCGCAGCGGCGAGGCGGTGACCTGTGCCCGCTCGGTGTCGTCGGTCGTGTACTGGTCCCAGAACCACTGCATGCCGTCGCGGCGCAGGAAGTACCCTTCCGCGAACCGATGGTAGGAGCCGGTGTCGAAGGAGGCATCGGTGACGGGGTAGAAGAGCACCTGCCCGCGCAGCGGGAGGCCGCCGCGCTCCTTCGCCATCAGGGTCAGTGCCGCGGTCATGTTGCCGCCGACGGAGTCGCCGGCGACCGCGATCCGGGAGGCGTCCAGGCCGTGGGCGGCGCCGTCGGTGACGATCCAGCGGGCCACCGTCCAGTTCTGCTCGATGGCCACCGGGTAGCGGTGCTCGGGCGACAGGTCGTACTCGGGGAACACCACCGCCGCCCCGGCACCGACAGCGAGTTCACGCACCAGGCGGTCGTGGGTGTGCGCGTTGCCGAACACCCAGCCCGCGCCGTGGAGGTAGACGATGACCGGGAGCGCCCCCTCGGCCCCCGCGGGCCGCACGATCCGGGCCCGGACCTCGCCGGTGGGACCACCGGTGACGGTCACCCGTTCCTTGTCCACGGCGGGCAGATCGACCGGTCCGGACTGCACCTCGTCGACCGCCTTGCGGCCCTCGGCCGGCGGAACCTGGAAGAGGAACGGCGGCTTGGCCGTGGCCCGGGCAAACTCGGCCGCCGCCGGTTCGAGTACCGGGGCGACGGGGGCGTACGGGTTCTGGTCGGTCATGATCCGGCCTCTCGCTCGGGAAGGGCGCGCCGCGGCGGCGCGTACGGCGCCCGGCACGGCGCCCGGCACGGCTCCCGCACCGGAACTGCGGGAGCCGTTCCGAAAGCTAGGCGCCATCGACCGGGTCGGGTCGCCCCTGCGTGCACGGATCTGGCCCCTGCGTGCAGAGCACCCGCACCCCGCGCCGCCGCCACCCGACAATGTCCGTCGATGACACTCAACGAGCCTGATGGAGGCGGGATTTCGTGCTGCTCATGGATCTCAGCACCTTCGCTCCCGAAGACCGGGCGGACGTGTTTCACCACGTGCTCAACGACGCCTCGGTGCCCAACGACGTCGTCCACGAGTCACCGGAAGCCGGGATAAGCGCCCGGTTCGAGACATGGCGGGTGGGCTCCCTGGACCTCTTCGACATCCGCAGCACCGGATTCGAGGTCCGGCGCACCGCACGGCACGTGCGATGGCACCGCGACCGCCCCGTGGTGTCCGTCTCGCTCCAGACCGCAGGCGCTCACCGGGCCGAGAACGGGGGCGAGCGGTACGTTCTCGGCCCCGACGACATCGGCGTGTTCCACGAGCTCGCCCCCCGCCGCTACGGATGGTCCGGCGAGGGGGCCTCATGGGCCGTCACCATCGACATGGAGCAGCTCGGACTGCCCGTGGACACCGTGGTCAAGGCCTCGGTACGGCTGCGGACAAGCCCGCTGCACGACCTGGTCCTGACACACCTGCGCGGCATGCGCCGACACCCCGCGGCGCTCGAAGCCGACCCGGGGGCCGCCGCCCTCGGCAACGCCACCACCGACCTGGTCCGCGCCCTCCTGGCCTCGGCCGCGCACACGGAGGACGACCGTCGGGTCCAGACCGCCATGGACGAATCCCTGGTCCCCCGGATCCTGGCGTACACCCGCCGTCACCTCACCGATCCGGACCTCACCCCGGACCGCATCGCCCGCGCGCACTGCATCTCCAGACGCCGTCTGTACGAGGTCCTCGGCCAGGCCGGGATCAGCCTGGAGCAGTGGGTCATCTCTGAGCGCCTCGAAGCGGCCTGTCTCCTGCTGGCCTCCCCCCGGCACATCGGCCTCCCCGTGTCGGCCGTGGCGGCACGCTGCGGGTTCACCAGCCCCAGCCACTTCACCCGCCGGTTCCGAAGGGCGTACGGCGTCACGCCACGCGAATGGCGCCGCCACCGCGGGCGGATGCCCTCAGCCGACGGACGAAGACAGCCGCGAGCAAGCCCATGAGCAGCAGGATCGGCAATGCCTCCAGGGGCGCCAGCTCGGGACGGGCCACGCCGGCCACGGTGACGAGCACGAAGGCGCCCGCAGCCGCGATCGCCGCGCGCAGCAGCCGGGTGTTCGCCGGCAGCGCCAAGGCGAGGAAGGCGATGCCGGCGGTCGCGGCGGCGGTCTTGAGCTGGGCGATCACGTACAGGGTCATCACCGGTGCCGCCGTGACCGGCTCCCCCGCGGACGCCTGAGCCGCATGGACGGCGAGCACGGCGTTCTCCGTCATGTCCAGCGCTCCGGCCGTGACCATCGCGGCGAGGCTGAGCGTGCCGAGCGGGCGGGAGACGGTCAGGGCCCTGGTCGCCGCGAAGGTCGTCAGGTAGGCGACGACGAAGAGCGTGTCGAAGGCCATCCACAACAACACGGCGTCCGGGCTGTCGTTGAGGGGGCGGAGGAACTCTTCCAGGGTCAGCGGCAGGTCGGTGGGCTGGAGGTGTACACCCGGGTGAAGGGCGGTGAGGAGCGGGAAGACCACCGCGCACGTGAAGGTCACCACAGCCCCCGCCAGGCCGGCGCGGTGGAGAGCGCGGGCAGCGGGTGTCAGGGGTCGGCTCATCGCGTGTGCTCCGTTGCGGAAACCGGACGAGCGGTGCCCGTGGTCACGTGGACCCCGCCCTGGTGGGACTCCATCTGCCCGACGACGTGGAGGAGCCGGTCACGCAGCGCGGTGAGGTCCGTCAGCTGCCGCTCCACGTTCGCGATGCGTCCGCGCAACAGCTCCACGGCGTGGTTCACCGGGCAGTCCGCGACCTGCTCGCAGGCGTCCGCCAGCTCCTTGATCTCCTCCAGGCTCAGACCGAGGCGCTGGCCGACCCGGATGAAGTCGAGCCGGTCGAGCGCCTCGGGCGGGTACCGGCGGTGGTCACCGCTGGTCCTCTCCGCGGGCGGGAGGAGTCCCTCCCGCTCGTAGAAGCGGATGGCGTCCACCGAGACGCCGCCGGCGCGCGCCAGCGCTCCGGTGCTGAGCCGGGACACGCCCGGAAGGGTTGCTGTGGTCATGTCCCTGACGCTAGATCCTGGACATGACTCCAGGTTCAACCTTCCGGCTCGTGACCTCCGTCACAGCGCATGCGGTACGGTTCCGGTCTGCGCCTCGGGCCGGTGCCTCGGGCCGGAGCCGGCGGGTGCGCAGCCGGCCGCCGGTGTACGAGACGCTCGCGCTGCCCGGCGGTGAGGATCGGACCCTGGTCGTCTTCACGGCCCCCGACGCCCGCGCGGACACCGCGCTGCGCCTGCTCGGCAGCTGGGCGGCACCGGCCGCCCCGGCGGGCGGGCCCGCAGTGCCCCACTCGCCGTGAACGCGTTCACCGAAGCCGCACGGAGCTGCCTCGACCGCTTTCGTGGACAACGACGGGCAGCCGCTCCGACGTCGGCCGGGACTGCTGCCGGGACGGCAGCCGGGTAGGCGGGCGGGCTCGTATGTGCGGGTGAGGAGGCGTCAGCTTCCCCGGTCAGCGCCGGGGCCACGCCTGACGCGTACCGAAGGAAGTGCGGGCCGGGCTCGCGGCCGATCCCGGCCCGGCCCGACCGCGGATCACGCTGGAGGAGTTTCCCCGGCGGGATCGGCCGGTTCCGTCGTCCGCGCGGACTTCAGATACGCGACCTCGTCCTTGTGATGGCGCAGGGTCAGGGACAGGGCGCCCGAGGTGTACTGGGAGATCCCGATCGCCGCCAACGGCAGCGAGAGCAACAGGAGGCCGAGCATGTCGGCGGGGTCGCGGGCGATGGCGCACCGGATGCCTTCGGCATCCTCGTACGTCTTCCTGCGTGACTGCCGGCTGTCGTCGTCGCCGTCGTCGTAGAAGACCCGGGACGCGCATTCGATGCTGCCGTTGGCGTCCCGCTTGATGCTGAAGGGGGCGAACAACTGGTAGGCGAGCGCCAGCCAGATGCAGCCGGCCGCCACGAGCAGGAAGATCCCCCGGGTCTGCATGCGGTCCGCTCGCTGGCGGAAGGCTATCTCGTGCGCGTCTGCTGTCATGATCAGAATCTAACCCCGCCCTGAACTCGGCCGGGCACGCGGTCCGGGCGCGCCGCGGCACCCTCGTGACCTGCGTGAACGTCGATTTCGGTTCCATTGGGTAAGAAATGGGCAAAATGCGATAAAGGGTTTACTCGTGCTCCTCTTCCCCCGCAGGAGGCGTCGGCGATGGACGCGTGGCTGATCTGGCTGATCACCGCCGTACTGCTGGGTGCTGCGGAGATCTTCACCCTCACCGCCGCTCTCGGGTTGCTCGGCGGGGCCGCGCTGGTCACCGCCGCGCTCGCGGCGCTGGGCCTCCCTGTGTTCTGGCAGTTCCTGGTGTTCGCGCTCGTCGCGACCGCGGGTGTGGTGTTCGTGCGACCTGTAGCCCTGCGCAGGCTCGCTCCACGACAGAGTGAGCGCTTCGGTGTGGACGCTCTGATCGGCGGCATCGCGTACGTCACCACCGAGGTCACGGGCCGGGACGGCAGGGTCCGTATCGGCGGCGAGGAATGGACGGCCCGCGCCTACGACGAGACCTTGGTGATCCCTCCCGGGGCGACTGTGGACGTCATCGAGATCCAGGGCTCCACCGCGCTCGTCTACCCCCGGGAGTGAACATGGACGTCTCGGCACCCCTCTTGGCCGCTCTGCTGATCGCGGCCTTCGTGGTCTTCACCGTCGTCCGC
Source organism: Streptomyces sp. NPDC090021 (assembly GCF_044748225.1). Classification (NCBI taxonomy): domain Bacteria; kingdom Bacillati; phylum Actinomycetota; class Actinomycetes; order Kitasatosporales; family Streptomycetaceae; genus Streptomyces; species Streptomyces sp. NPDC090021. The sequence goes on from NZ_JBIVFO010000002.1 coordinate 76,839, forward strand.
GCGGTGCGGATCGTTCCGCAGGCCCGCGCCCGCAACGTCGAGCGACTCGGGCGGTACCACCGCACACTCACCCCGGGGCTCAACGTGGTCATCCCCTATATCGACCGGGTCCACCCCATGATCGACCTGCGCGAGCAGGTCGTCTCCTTCAGACCCCAGCCGGTAATCACGGAGGACAACCTCGTAGTCGAAATCGACACGGTCCTGTACTTCCAGGTCACCGACCCCCGGGCGGCCGCGTACGAGATCGCCAACTTCCTCCAGGCGGTCGAACAACTGACCGTGACCACCCTGCGCAACGTCGTCGGCTCCATGGACCTGGAAAAGACACTGACGTCCCGGGACACCATCAACAACCAACTCCGCGGCGTTCTCGACGACGCCACCGGGAAGTGGGGGCTGAGGGTCAACCGGGTGGAGATCAAGGCCATCGACCCGCCTCAGTCCATCAAGGACGCGATGGAGAAGCAGATGCGCGCCGAGCGGGACAAGCGGGCGGCCATCCTCGGAGCCGAGGGGCAGCGCCAGTCCCAGATCCTCACGGCGGAGGGCGAGAAGCAGGCCGCGGTACTTCGCGCGGAGGGCAACCGCACCGCCGACATCCTCAAGGCGGAAGGCCAGGCCCGAGCCGTCGACGAGGTCTTCCAGGCCGTCCATCGCAACGACCCCGACCCCAAACTCCTCGCCTACCAGTACCTCCAGGTGCTGCCCCAGCTGGCCCAGGGGCCGGGCAACACGTTCTGGGTGATCCCCGGCGAACTCACCTCGGCCCTGCAAGACGTCTCCCGTGCATTCACCGAAGCTCTCCCCCAGTCCGCGGCCGTCCGCCGCACATCGTCGGACGAGCTCGCCATCCAGGCCGCGGACGACGCGGCGAGGGCGGCCCAGGCTGCGGCGGAGGCCCTCGCCGACGCCGCGGAGGCGGACGGTGCGGCAGGCGGCACGGTCCCGCCGCGGCCCGCCGCCACGGAGCACCGGGACGGACCGGAGCCGCACTGACCGTTGCGCGCACGGCCGCCCACCGCGCGCATCGACCACCCCGAGGGGATGCCCGGTACGGGTGCCGACGCCGACGCCTGCGCCGACGCCTGCGCCTGCGCACGGTGCGCGGGCCGTCGCGGCGGGATTCCCCGACGACTGCCGGTCGGGCCACTGCATGAGTCCGCCGATCGTGGAAATCCGCCAGAGGGGAGGGTGGAGGTGACTGCCATGAAGCCGACGTTCTCCCTGGGCAGGATCGCCGGGGCACGGGTCGGTGTGCACTGGAGCGCCATCGTCATCATCGTGGTGATCGGGATGTTCCTCGCCGTCCGGCTGCCCGCCGCCCATCCCGGCCGGCCGGATTGGCAGTACGCGATCACCGCACTGGCCGCAGCGGTGCTGTTGCTGCTGTCCCTGCTCGCCCATGAGCTGAGTCACGCCGTCGTGGCCCGGCGCAACGGCGTCCCGGTCGACGACATCACGCTGTGGCTCCTGGGCGGCATGGCCCGGCTGAGAGGCGAGGCGCCCACGCCCGGCGCCGAGGCGCGCATAGCGGGAGTCGGGCTCGTGGTGAGCCTGCTGTCGGGCCTTGTGTTCGCCTTCCTGAGCGGCGTCGTGGCCGCCGGGTTCGGAGCGGGGCTGGTGGCGGAGGGCCTGGCCTGGCTGGCCGGGATCAACATCCTGTTGGCCGTCTTCAACGCGCTGCCCGCGGCACCGCTCGACGGTGGGCGGCTGCTGAGAGCGCTGGTGTGGCGCCGGACCGGTGACCGGCTGCGGGCCACGGCCGTGGCGACGGGCGCCGGCCGGTTGCTTGGCTGGGCCCTGGTCGCCGTCGGCCTGCTGCTGCTCCTCCGAGGGGTTCCCCTGAGCGGGGTGTGGCTCGTCGTCATCGGCTGGTTCCTCGTCGCCGTCGCCAGCGCGGAAGGGGGCCAGGCGAAGCTGGAGGAACTGCTGAGCGGCGTGACCGTCGGAGAGGTGATGGGGCGGGATCCCGTCACCGTCCCCGCCACGGTCACCGTCGGTGACTTCCTGGCCGCGCCGGAGTTCCGCTTCCGCCACTCCGCGTTCCCCGTCGTGGACGGCGATCGCCGCCCGGTGGGCCTGTTGAGCGTGAAGGCCGCCGCGCGCATGCCGGAGGACCGCCACGACACGCCGGTCGCCGCGGCCATGGTGCCGATCGAGGACGTACCCACCCCGCGCCCCGGCGATCCGCTCACGGACGTTCTGCCCGCGCTCCAGAGCAGCCCCGCACACCGCGCGGTGGTCGTGGCCGACGGTGCGGTCGTCGGCGTGGTCACCAGCTCCGACGTCAGCAGGGTGACATCATGGCTCGCCTCTGCCGGATGGCGGAAGCGGGCCCTCTGAGTCCGGCCGCGTGACCGACCCCGTAGCAGCGGGGGGTGCGCGGGACCGCAGGAGAACGCGGCCGGGCTGACCGCTACAGCAGGAGCAGGAGCAGGAGCAGGAGCAGGAGCAGGAGCAGGAGCCGGAGACCGAGGCCGTGGACGGACACTGGTGGGACCTCGCGCTCATCACCGCTCTCATCGTCCTCAACGCACTCTTCGCGGGTACCGAGATCGCTTTGGTGTCCCTGCGCGAGAGCCAGCTGCGCAGGCTGCGCCGGAGAGGAGGGGCCGCGGCGGCCCGCCTCGTCCGGCTGACGGACGATCCCAACCGCTATCTCGCCACAATCCAGATCGGCATCACCCTGGCGGGCTTCCTCGCCTCGGCCACCGCCGCCGTCTCCCTCGCGGAGCCCCTCGTACCGCTCCTGGGCTTCGCGGGGCAGGCCGCCGCGCCGCTCGCCGTGGCCCTGGTGACCGCCCTGCTCGCCTTCGTCACCCTGGTCGTCGGAGAGCTGGCACCCAAACGGCTGGCGATGCAGTTCCCGCAGCGCTGGTCCCTCCTGGCCGCCACGCCCCTGAACATCCTGGCGACGTTGTCTCGTCCCATCGTCTGGGCCCTCAGCCGTGCGACGAACCTCGTGGTCAGAGTGCTGGGAGGCGATCCGAAAGCAGGCAAGGAGCCCCCCACGCCGGAGGAGCTGCGTGACATGGTGGTGAGCCACCGGGGACTCACCCCCGAGCAGCGCACCATCATCTCCAGCGCCCTGGAGATCCACGAACGCACCCTGCGCGGGGCACTGGTGCCCCGCCGGGCGGTCTTCACCCTGTCCGCGGAGGTGCCGGCGGCCAGGGCCCGTACCGAGCTCGCCCGTGCGGGGCACTCCCGGGCGCCCGTCGTCGCGGCAGCCGGCTTCGAGGAGGTGGTCGGCGTGGTCCACATCAAGGACGTGACCATCAGCGATGACGAGACTCCCGTGGGCGAGCTGGCTCGCCCGGCCACGGTATTCACGGAGTTCATGAAGGTCGCCCAGGCACTGCGGCGCTTCCAGCAGGACAGGGAGCAGTTCGCCCTCGTCACCGACGAACACGGCTCCGTCGAGGGCATCGTCACCCTCGAAGACCTGCTGGAAGAGATCGTCGGAGAGATTTACGACGAGACCGATCGCGACGTCCCCGGCGTGGCCCCGCAGCCGGACGGCTCCTGGCTGGTACCGGGCGCGTTCCCGGTCCACGACCTGCCCGACCTCGGGATCGATCCCTCCGACCTGCCGGAATCCTCCCCGTACACCACGGTTGCCGGCTTGATCCTGCACGACCTGGGACGGCTTCCCGACCCGGGTGCGGGCGTCCAGGTCGGCCGTTGGCGCCTCGATGTCACCGCGGTCGAGCGCGGCGCCGTCGAGGAGGTGCGGATCCGGCGGGCCGACGGCCCGCGCACCCGCCGCGCCGAGGGTGCGCCGCAGGACGGCGGGCCGTCGGCACCCCGTGACGCAGACACCTCCGGCGACGCAGGGTAGTCGTGGGCAGCCGGCTCATCCGACACCGCCGCGGCCATCGGCCCTCGACGTGTAAGACGTGTAAGCGGGGCGCGCCCGGGCAGGCGCCGATGCGGGGAGGCGGGCAAGCGCACGGAGCGGAGGGCGGATCGTGGAGTGGTGGCTGTGGCCGATCCTGGCGGTCGTCGTCCACGCGGTGATCTGCATCCCGGCCCCTGTGATGCAGGCATGCCGCCGCGGAGGAAGGGCCGTCGTCGGGGGCCGGCCGGATCCGATCCGGCCGACTGAGACCGGCTGATCGGTGGGCGCGGCGTCCGGGATGTGCGAAGGAGTGGATCACGTGAACTGCTACGAGTGCACGAGCGGATCGGGTACGACCCGCGCGGCCGTCGCGGTCTGCCGAGAGTGCGGCGTGGGGTTGTGCGCCGGCCACCTGCGAGTCGAGAGGCACGAGATGCTCCGACCCGCGGGCCTTGGCAAGACCACGACGGACGTCCCGGCTCGCAGGGTCGTCTGCCCCGTCTGCGCCACGGCGGAGGCCACCGTACCGGGGCCCGTCTGACCCCGTGCCCGCCGATGCCGACGCGCCGGGACCGGGTGCTCGGTCGCGCAACGTCACCGTCCGAGGAATCCGGTTCGCCCGGCGGGAGCGTCCTGGCCGGTCCGGCAGCGCCGGGTGTCCGGCCCCTGGCCCCCGGCCCCCGGCCCCCGGCGCCCGGCGCCCGGCGCCCCCGGGGCCGGGCCGTGGCGGCCGTCCCAGGTCGTCCCGGGTCGTGCCACCCCGGTGGGTGCCGGTCGGGCAGCGTTGTGGCATGGTCATGAACGGTGCGAATCGGTCAAGTGCTTTCGTCCCTGCCGGTCATGGTCGCAGTACGGGGAGAATGGCGGACGATGGACACCACTTCCTCCCGGTCGGGCGGCCCGCCGGACCGCTACGGGCCGTTCGCGCACCTCACCGCCCCGAACGTGCTGCTCTACCGCGCGGTGATGCACACCTTCCTGGTCGCCAAGGAGCGGTTCGCCGTGCACCTGCGCCCCGAGGAGGTGCACACCGGGCTGCCCGGCGGCGTACGGCCCGCCGAGCTGGAGGGGGTCATCGGCGCCCTGGACAAGCTGGTCGAGTGGGGCAACCTGCGGGCCGACCCGGACACCGGCCGGGTCACCGCCGTCGAGGACTTCTACCGCAAACGCTTCATCTACCAGCTGACGAAGGAGGGCGAGTCAGCCGAGCAGGCACTGTCGGCGTACGACGAAGCGCTGGGGCGGCGGGGTGCGCTGCAAGCCGTCGCACTGCACGACATCGTCACGCAACTGCGGGCCCTGCTCGTGCTGGCGGCCGAGGAGGCGCCGGATCCGGCCAAGACGCATCTGGCGCTCGACGCCCTCGCCAGCCGCTTCGCCGCGCTCGCCGACAACGCGCGGGCCTTCATGGGCTCCCTCCAGCGGACCATCGACCTCCACGACGTGGGCGAGGACGTCTTCCTCGCCTACAAGGACCAGCTCATCCAGTACCTGGAACGCTTCATTCAGGACCTGATCACCCTCGGCGGACGCATCGCCCGACTGATCCTGGAGCTGGAGGACGACAGCCGGATCCAGCCCCTGCTCCGGGCCGCCGCCGCCCGCGAGGCGGCCGACGCCACCCCGCAGGAAGCCGCGCACGCCGAGCGGGCCGCGTACGGGCGGTGGTCCGGCCGGTGGGCCGGACTCGGTGCCTGGTTCCTCAGCCGGGACGGCCGGGAGTCGCAGGCACGGCTGCTCCGCGGCAGAGCCCTGGGTGCGATCCCGCAACTCCTGGCCGTCGTACGGTCGCTGAACGAGCGCCGGGCCGGGCGCTCCGACCGGTCCGCCGACTTCCGCACCCTCGCCCAGTGGTTCGCCGAGGCACCCGACGACGACGCCCGACACCGGCTGTGGCGGACCGCCTTCGGGCTGTACCCGGCACGACACCTCTCGGTGGATGCCGAGACGCTGGCAGCCAGGCTCGCGCACCCGGAACCCGCCGCCACCCCGTGGGCGGACGCCGCGCCGCTGCACATCAGCCCTCAGCTGCGCCGTACCGGCAGCTACGAGCGGCGCGGCAAGCCCCGCAAGGTGGAGGACCGGCAGGCGGCGCGCCGGCTGCTCGCCGAGACCGCCGCCAGGCAGGCCGCCGAGATCGAGGCCGCCCGGGCCCGGCTCGCCACCGGCGGCACCACCAGACTGTCCGGGCTCGGCGAACTCGACCCCGTCAGCTTCCGGATGTTCCTCCAGCTCCTCGGCGACGCACTGGCCACCTGGCGGCCCGGTATGACGGAGACCGTGGCCACCAGCAACGACGGATCCATGGAGATCCGGCTCACCGCCGCCGCCGACGGGACCACCGCCGAGGTCCGCACACCCGACGGGGTGTTCCGCGGACCCGACCACACCATCGAGATCGTCGACCTCACCGGAGGCCGCGTGCAGGGGAGCGAAGGACCGTGACCACTCCGCTCGCCGAAGTGCTGGACGGGCAGCACGCCGCCGAACTGCGCAAGGCCGCCCGAGCCCTCCTCAAACACCCCCTGCTGCTCGCGCACGGTGCACAGGCCGACGAGTTCCGTCTCGTCCGACGGCACGCCTCTGAGCTGCGGGAATGGTTCGACCGCAACACCGGCTGGTCCCTCCAGGCCGACGCCGACACGGCCAGGCTCGGCAAGACCCCGGCGCGTCTGGACGACGCCACCCACCCGGCTCGCGACGCCACGCGGAGCGCCGCCCCGTTCACGCGCCGCCGGTACGTCCTCCTGTGTCTCGCCCTCGCCGCCCTCGAACGGGGCGAGGCACAGATCGCGCTGGGCCGGCTCGCCGATCAGGTGGTCCTGGACGCCGCCGACCCCCGGCTCGCCGCCGCGGGGATCCACTTCACCCTGGACCGCCGGGAGGAGCGACTCGACCTGGCGGCCGTCGTACGACTCCTGCTCGGCCTCGGAGTCCTGCGCCGGGTCGCCGGCGACGAGGACGCGTACGTCAGCGGAGCCGGCGACGTCCTGTACGACGTCGAACGGCGCGTGCTCGCCGGACTGCTCGCGACCCGCAGGGGCCCCTCGACGGTCAGGGCCGAGTCGATGGAGGAGCGGTTGGCCGAGCTGACCGCCGAGACGGCCCTCGACAGCGACGAACTGCGCTTCCGCGCGATGCGCCGGGCACTGACCCGCCGGCTTCTCGACGACCCCGTGCTCTACTACGACGAACTCACCGATGCCGAACTGGCCTACCTCACCCGTCAGCGGGGCTTCCTCACCGCCCGGATCACCGAACTGACGGGGCTGGTGGCCGAGGTCCGGGCCGAGGGCATCGCCATGGTCGACCCCGACGACGACCTGACCGACATCCGCATGCCGGAATCGGGGACCCACGGCCACGTCACCCTCCTGCTCGCCGAACACCTGGCGGCGGCCGGGGGCTTCGTCACCACGGCCGCCCTGGAACACCGGGTGGCGGACCTGTCCTCGGAGCACGGCGGCTTCTGGTCCAAGTCCGCGCGGGAGCCGGGCGCCGAGCGGGAACTCGTGGAACAGGCCCTCGCCCGGCTCTCCGCCCTGGACCTGGTCTCCCGTACCCCCGGCGGCGTCCAGCCCCGCCCGGCACTCGCCCGGTACGCCGTCGGGGCGACCAGAGTCATCGAACCCGGCACGGCGGGTTCCGCCGCGGTGCCCGCCCAGCGAAAGGCCAACCGGCGTTGAACTCCCGTACCGGGCTCCCGGCCCCCGCACGCTCCCGCTGGCAGCCCCTGCGGATGGGGCTCGTCGACCTCTTCCACTACGACGTGGAGGAATTCCACTTCCGTGACGGCAGGCTCCTGCTCCGCGGGAACAACGGCACCGGCAAGTCCAAGGTGCTCGCCCTGACCCTGCCCTTCCTCCTCGACGGGGACCTCAGCGCCCGCCGCGTCGAACCGGACGGCGACACGGGCAAGCGGATGGAGTGGAACCTCCTCCTCGGCGGCGAGCACCCCCACCCCGAACGGCTCGGCTACACCTGGGTGGAGTTCGGCCGCCGCGACGAAGCCGACGGGGAGGAACACTTCCGTACGCTCGTCTGCGGGCTCAAGGCCGTCAGCGGACGCGGAATCGCCCGCCACTGGTGGGCGGTGACCGCACAGCGGATCGACCACGCACCGGCCGGGCAGCGGGCACCGGGATCTCTCAGTCTCCTCGACGCCACCGGCACGGTCCTGTCCCGGGACCGGCTCATCGAGGCGGTCGCCGGACAGGGGATGGTCCACGACCAGGCCAAGGCGTACCGCCGCGCCGTGGACGAGGCCCTGTTCGGGCTCGGCGAGCAGCGCTACGGAGCCCTGGTGGACCTCCTCATCCAACTGCGCCAGCCGCAGCTGTCCAAACGTCCGAACGAGGCCGCCCTCTCCCGCGCCCTCACCGAGGCGCTGCCGCCCATGGACCGGGCCGTCATCGCGGACGTCGCGGAAGCCTTCCGGTCACTGGACGAGGAGAAGGAGGAACTGCGCGCCGCCGGGGCGGCCGAGCACGCGGCCTCCGCGTTCCTGGACCACTACCGGCGCTACGCGCGCATCGCCTCAAGGCGTCGGGCACGTCTCCCGAGGACCGAGCACTCCAGGTACGAGCAGCTCCTGCGCGACCTGGCCGTGGCACAGGCGGAGAAGAGCGAGGCCGAAGGCGAGCGCGAGGCGGCCGCCGACCGGATCGGCGAGCTGGCCGGAACACAGGCGAGGCTGGAGGCCACGGACGCCGCCCTGCGTGAGGGCCCGGAGATGCGCAGCGCCCGTGAGCTGGAGCGAGCGGCGCAGACCTCGGAGCGGTCCGCGCAGGCCCACGACCGGGCACGCGAGGACCAGGAGGAGGCCGACGCCCTGCACGCGCGGGCCCTCACCCGCCTCGGGAGCGCCGGGAACCGGCTCCGGGCGGCGGACGAGCGGGCCCTGCAGACGCTGCGCGGCGCACGGGAAGCAGCCGCCGGGGCCCGGCTGGAGGTACCCGGGGACGAGGACCTGACGCCGGCCGAGCTGAGGGCGGCCGTGACGGAGGCGACCGACCGCCGCCGCCGAACCCTCGCGCACATGGAGGACCTGGTGGACCGGGCCGACGCGGCGGAGGCCGAGCGCCGGAGCGCGGTACTGCGGCTCGACGAGGCGGAAGCCGACCTGGCACTGGCCGGCGAGGCCCGGGACGCCGCCGACGAGGCGGTGACGGCCGAGGGGCGCGCCCTGGTCGACGCCGTCCGTGAGCACGCCGGCCGGTGCACGGAACTGGCCTACCCCGACCCGACGGGCCTGCTGGACGAGCTCCAGGAATGGGTCCGGCACCAGGACGGCCCCCACCCCGCCCGGCGGCACGCCTCGTTGGCGCATGGCGTGACGGCGGGCCTGCTCGCCGGGCGGACGGCGCAGCTGGCGCAGCGCCGGGCGGACCTGGCGGCCCGCACCGGTGAGGCCGAGGAGGAGCTCGCAGCCCTGGAGTCCGGCGGCGGACGCGGCCCCGCGGCACCGCCCACCCGGACGCCCGGTCTTCGCGACCGGATCGCCGGTGCCCCCCTGTGGCGGCTGGTCGACTTCCGGGAGCAGGTCGGGGACCGTGACCGAGCCGGGCTGGAAGCGGCCCTGGAGGCGGCCGGACTGCTGGACGCGTGGGTGCGTCCCGGCGGCGAGCTCCTGGCGGCGGACGGCCACGACGTCCTCCTCGAACCGGCGCGCGGTCCCGTCGACGGACCGTCGCTCGCCGATGTCCTGCGCCCGGCGGTGGACCACGGCGACGCCCGGTCCGCCGCCGTGGGCGAAGCGGAGGTCTCCCGCCTGCTCGCGACGATCGGTCTCGGCGCGGTCGGCGGTCTCGGCGGGGTCGGCGCGGACGCGCCTTCGGACGGGGGAGCACCGGATGCCGTGCGAGGCCCGCGGCCGGCGGGGGACACCTGGGCCGCGGCCGACGGAACCTACCGCGTCGGCGCCCTCACCGGCCGCTGGGCGAAGCGGGCCGCCGAGTACATCGGCGAAGGGGCGCGGGAGGCCGCGCGCCGCGTCCGCGTCGACGCGCTGCGTGCCGAGCTGGACCTCCTGCGCAAGGAGTCGGCGTCGGTCGCGAGCGAGGCGCAGGAGCTGACCGACCGCCACCGTACGCTGGATGCCGAACTCGCCTCACTGCCTGACGAGACTGCTCTGACCCGGTCCCACGCCCGTGCCGCGGCCGCCGCCGAGACCGGCCGCCGGGCCGCGGCCCGGCGTGACGACCGGTCCGCCGATGTGCTGGCCGCGGCCGAGCAGGTCGAGCTGGCGAACGCCGGTCTGCACGAGACCGCGGCCGATCTGGGACTGCCCGCGGACCGGTCCGCCCTGGACGGCGTACGGCAGGCCCTCGGCGAGCTCGCCGCCGCGCTGGCCGCCCTCTGGCCGGCGCTGCGCGAGCGGTCGGAGGCCTCCGGGCAGGTGGAGGGGGAACAGCAGGAAGCCGCCCGGGCCGCGGCGCGTTCCACCGCACTCGGCCTGCGCACACAGGACGCCGCACGGGAGGCGGCGGCCGCCGGCGAGCGGCTGGCCACCCTGCGCTCGACCGTGGGAACCGCCGTGGCCGAGCTGGACCGCAGGCTCGCCGAGACCGCACAGGCCCTTCGCGCGTGTGCGGCCGAACAGCGGGTGGCCCAGGACCGCCGCACGCAGGCGGACGGTCGGGCCAACCGGGCCCAGGGCCGGATCGAGCAGCTGGAGAAGGACGTTGCCGGTGCTGCCGCCGCGCGCTCCGAGGCCATTGCCGCGCTTCAGCGTTTCGCGACCACCGGCCTCATCGCGGTCGCACTCCCCGAGCTCGCCGTACCGGCGACGGGAGACGAACCGTGGGCGGCCACCCCGGCCATCGCGCTGTCCCGTGCCCTGGAATCGGAACTGGCGGCCACCGACGACTCGGACGGCGCCTGGGAGCGGGTGCAACGGCGCCTGAGCGAGGAGCTCAAGACACTTCAGGACGCGCTGTCCCGCCACGGTCACACGGCCTCCGCGCGGATGGTCGAGGACGGCATGGTCGTCGACATCGTGTACCAGGGCCGTGAGCGCGCCGTACCCGAGCTCGCCGAGGCGCTGGCCGTGGAGGTCGGCGAACTCACCCGCATCCTGTCCGCGCACGAACGGGAGATCCTGGAGACCCACCTCATCACCGAGGTCGCGGGCACGCTCCAGGAGCTCATCGGGGCCGCGGAGCGCAAGGTGCTGGCCATGAACGCGGAGCTGGAGGAACGGCCCACTTCGACCGGCATGAAGTTGCGCCTGGTGTGGCGGGCCTCCCGCAAGGCTCCGGCGGGCCTCGCCCACGCCCGGGGGCGGCTGCTCCAGACCGCCGACGCCTGGACTCCCCAGGACCGGGCCGCAGTCGGGGAGTTCCTGCAGACGCAGATCGCCCGCCAGCAGACCGAGGACGCGGCGGGTAGCTGGACGGACCACCTCACCACCGCTCTGGACTACCGTGCGTGGCACGAGTTCGCGGTCGAACGCAGGCAGCACGGCCGCTGGGTGCCCGCCACGGGACCGGCCTCCGGTGGCGAGCGCGTGCTCGCCGTGTCCGTACCGCTGTTCGCCGCCGCCTCCTCGCACTACGCGAGCGCGGGCAGCCCCCACGCACCCCGGCTCGTCACCCTCGACGAGGCCTTCGCAGGGGTTGACGACGACTCCCGAGCCAAGTGCCTGGGGCTCCTGCACGCCTTCGACCTGGACGTGGTCATGACCAGCGAGCGGGAATGGGCCTGCTATCCGCAGGTGCCGGGCATCGCCATCGCCCAGCTTTCCCGTGTCGACGAGGTGGCGGCCGTCCTGGTCACCCGATGGGAGTGGGACGGCACGGCCCGCACGCGCCGCGAGGACCCGGTGCGGCCGGTGGATCCGGAGCCCTTGTGGGCGTGAGCGGGCCGCCGGTGGACGAGGAACGCCTGCGCCGCCTCCTGGGCGGCGCGGACCTGGCCTGGCTCGTGGAGCGGGTACGCCGACGGCTGGAGCGCGGGCAGCCCCTCACCGGGGCTGTATCGCTGGCGACCCCGAGCCCGGCCCAGCGGGCGGCGGCCGAGGGCCTGCTGGGCCGGACACCCCGTGCCGGCAGGGCACTGACGGTCCGGCTCGACGCCGTGGACGCCGTGCTGGTCGGATCAGGTGTCAGCCCGGGAGGCCTGCAGGCGGCCGTGACGGCCCTCACCGGTCGGGTCGTTCCGCTCGACGAGGTCCGTCGGAGCGAGGAGCATGCCTGGGAGGAGGCGTACGCCGCTCTGGCCCTGCTGGCCGAGGACCTTCCCCGGTACGCCGCCTGGGCCGCTCGGGTCCGTCACGACGGATTCGTGCGCCGTCTCGCCCGCACCCCCCTCGCAGCCCGTCAGCTGCTGGAGCAGACCAGCCGCGTGCTGCGGGAACTGCCCGTCGCCCCGGCACGGTCGCTGTCGGTGTTCGCCGCGGAGGTTCTGGGCAGTGCCCACGCACTCGACGACGGCACGCCGGTGGCCACCCTCGCCCTTTCCGGCGCCCGCGCCCTGACCGGCCACCCCGAGGGAGCGGGAGCGGCATGGCGGCGGGCCGCGTGGGCTTCCGTCGGCCTGCTCCGGGACGATGTCTCCTCCACGGTGCTCACCCTCAACCTCCGCGGGACTCCGGCCCTGGACTGGATGGCCGACGGGGGCGAGCCCTGTGTCCTCACCCTCCGGCAGCTCGCCCACCGTCCGCCGCCTACGGCACCGCCCGTGGTGCACCTCTGTGAGAATCCCGCGGTTCTGTCGGCCGCGGCGGACGTCCACGGACCGGATGCCCGACCGCTGGTCTGTCTCCAGGGCCAGCCCTCGGCCGCCGCTCTCACCCTGTTGAAGCACCTGCACGCGAAGGGTGCCTCGTACCGCTACCACGGCGACTTCGACTGGGGTGGTCTGCGTATCGCCACGACGCTGATGCAGCACGTGCCGTGGCGCCCCTGGCGCTACACGGCGGACGACTACCGGGAAGGCGTGGCCGCGACCGGGGCCGGCTCCCGGCCGCTCTCCGGCAGTCCGGTCCCGTCGCCGTGGGACCCGGATCTGGCGCGCGCCCTGGCAGAACACGGGACGCGCCTGGAGGAGGAGGCGGTACTCGACGTGCTGCTGGCGGACCTTGAGGGAGGAGCAGCCGCATCCGGCTGCGACGCCCGTTGGACCCCCAGTCCCGGGACCGGCCTGCTGGGAGAGCCGATCGACCGCCTCTGACCAGCGACTCTCGTCTGACCAGGCCTGCGCGACGTGGCGCCGATGACCCGCCATGTCGAGTGCGGCGCGATCCTTGAGCCCGCCGGAGAAGGGTGCCTGACCTCGCGCTTCTTCGTGTGTGCGTGACGGGCGACATCTGACGCACGTCACGCGCGTCCGGCGTGCGAGCGGTGTGGTTACTGATGGCTGTCATGCACGGTCCGTGACCGCCGGGTGCTCGGCCCCAGCCGAGGCGGGGCCGTCTTTGCATGCGCGGGGGTGCGGCTGGTTCTCGGCCAAAAAGAGGCCGAGAACATCCCCTTTTTCGTTCGAGTTGCGCTGGAACCGCTTGTTCGGAGAAGCGATCCGGATGTCGGTCGACGTGCAAACAAGACGCATCCCAAGCAGTGTTGAGAGATCGTCAGATCGCATCCTTCCGTTTCTTGCTGCGGCGCATATCGGAAGAGGAGCGCATCTCGGCTGCTCTCCCGCTTGATAGCGTGATGTCGCCGGCTGACCACCGGCTTGCATTCGGCCATCGACATGGGGGAGGGCGACACTCACAACGGCGGAAAGAGCGCGGCTGTGAAGGTCCAGCTGGGTTCGGAGCTCACGAAAATCACCTCGACCAGGTTGTGGTGGCTGCTGCTCCTGGTCATGTGCGCGCTGACCACGGGGTTCGGTACGTTCCTCGTCTACGCCGCCCTCCATGCCCCGGCCAGTCCGCTGCGCCTCGATTCCCCGGACAAGATCGTTCTTCTGTACAACCTGCCCGTCGGGATCGCCTACGTGTTCCCGTTGGCGCTCGGGGTCATCGTGGTCACCCAGGAGTACAACAGCCGTACGATCGTGCCCGCCCTGCTCGGAGAGCCGAGAAAGCACCTGGTGCTCGGTGCCAAGCTGCTGACCGGCTCGGGCGTGGCGTTCGTCTACGGAGTGGTCTCGGTGGGACTCTCCGCCGCTGTCACGGCCGGGATGCTCTCCGCTCAGGGCATCGCCCCCCATCTGGCGGACTCCCGGGTCGTGGGCGCACTCCTCGGCAGCGTCGCCGTCCTCACGCTGTGGGGGACGATCGGCGTCGCCATCGGCGCACTGGTGCGCAATCAGGTGGTTGCCATCGTCGGGATCCTCCTGGTCACCCGGTTCCTCGAACCGATGGCACGGATGGGGGCAGCGCGCGCCGGCCACCCGCAGCTCGGCTCCTGCCTTCCGGGTGGGGCGGGAGACGCGGCCAGCGGGGGAACCGTCGTCGACGCCGCGGCCGGCGTGGACCCGTCTGCGCCACTGCTGGGCTTCCTGGTGCTGGGCGCCTACACCGTGATCCTCGCCGTGCTCGGACAGATCCATTTCACCCGATACGAAACGTCCTGAACGCTCGGCCAGCTCATTCAACACAAAGGAGAAGACACATGACCAAGAGCCGTATCCAGATGAAGGCCCGCGGTGAGGGACCGATGTGGGCGGCGGCAGCCGTATGTCTGCTCGCTGCCGCTGTCGCACCGCTGTTCGGTGACAGCCTCACCGCCACCATGGTCCCCTGCGGAGGTGCGGTGAGCATCATCGGCGGCATCGCATGGCTCCGCAGCAATCAGGCTTCGTAGTGCCGCCCCACCGCCGACCGCTACGGCGTGCCGCACACCGGGCCCGAAGGCATCCCGGTGCAAGGAATTCAGCAGCACTTCGAGTCGTCGGCGGCCTGGTTGCCGGTGTGCTCGTGGCGGGGTGTGATCGCCTGCACCCTTCTTCCTAGGATGATCTCTCGCATGAGGGTGGGGATTCGGGGAGGAAGCACATGACGTACAGCCGCACGGACGGGCTCTCGGCGGTCGAGTTCCGGCAGGCGCGCAAGGAGTGGCTCGACGGCAGGGTCCAGGACCTCGCCGACGCGCTGGAGACGGCCGCCCCGGATCTGTACGAGCTGCTGCCGACGGATCTGGGAGAGCTCCGCCTGGTGGCGGCGGTCACCGCGGTCAGGGTCGCCGCGGACGAGGCGCGCACCCAGCCCGTGGCGGAGACCGTTCGCTGGCTCGAGCGCCTGATTCCCGGCGGGCACCGCCATGACCTGGCGGGAGCGACCCGAGCCCTGCGTTCGCGGCTCGCGACCGGTGGCGAGCAGGCCCTCTGGTCCTGGAACGCCGCGGCTTGGGAGGAGCTGGCCCTCTGGTGGTGGCGACGGCACCAGACGGCCACCGGTGATCCCGAACAGGACTTCACCGAGTGGCGCTCGCGCTGGTCGGCGGAGGTTCCCCGGAGCGGGGACATCGACGAGCCCGAGCAGGCCCCGCGACGGCATGGCCGTGCGCTCCTCACGCCCGCCGAGTTCTTCGACGCGGAACCCGAGCCGCTGAGGCTCCTGGCTCACGCAGTGCTCAGGTCGCCCCGCATGCTCGCTGCCGTGGAGGATGCCGTCCTGCTGCGCGAGGAACACCTCCAGGGCGCGGGGCACCTGAGGTGGCTGGCCGAACAGCAGGCCTGCGTCGACCGGCTCGAAGCGTGGCGCAGAACGCAGCAGGAGACCGGGTCCGAGGCCACACGGGCCTTCCTGGCGGAACTGTCCGAAGCCGTCAAGCGCTACGCCACGCTGGTGCTGCAGCCCGTCGTACGGGCCCTGTCGGCCGGCGAGCGTGCGCTCCTGGACGGCAGTCGGCCCGGCTCGCACCGCACTGCCGTCGACTACCTGGACGTGTTCCTGGACTGGCAGCTGCAGCCCGACGCCGATGCCTGGCACGACGAGGTACCCGGCGCGGACGTGGCACGGCAGGCCCGTGAGCGCCGCCGGCGGGGCGAAGCGACCTGGCAGGGCATGCGGGGCTCCGTGCCCGTCTGGTACCACATCGTCGCGTCCCCGCAGGAGAAGGCGGCCGCGCTCGCCTACTCGGGCCGGCCGTCGGCCTCCGTCGTCCGCGTCCGGACCGGCGACGACGACATGACGGTTCCCGGCCTCTCCCTGTTCGAGGGACTGTTCGGCGAGGCGGACGAGTCGGCGGACTGGTATCCCGATCCCGGCATTGACGTTCCGTACGGTCCGGACAGCGCCCTCGACCTCTGCGCGCTTCTCGCGCTGACGCAACTCGGCCATGCACGGCTGGAGTTCCTTACCGTGCACCCGGACGGAACAGTGCGCACCCTCCGGGCCGTCCGCGCCTTCGTACGTGAGGACGATGCCCAGGCCTACCGGCGCTGGGCCCTGGCCGCGCTGGCGAAGGTGGCTCCCGACCCGGAGGACCTTGCCGACCTCATGGCACGGGACGAGGAGGAGGAAGAGCAAGAGGAAGCGGGCGAGTCGAGCGAGACCGGCGGTCCGCAGGACGCCGACGCGCAAGCCGTTCCCGACGGGTCTCCTTCCGCCGGGCGCCGCACCACGGGTGGCAGTCTTCCGTCCGAGCTGCTCGGCAAGGTGAAGGCCCTGCTGCGCAAGGCGGAGGACGGGGCCTCCACGGAGGAGGAAGCCCGCGCCTTCCTCGCCAAGGCCACGGAGCTCATGGCGAAGTACGGCATCCAGCAGGCCATGCTCGACGACCTGGAGGCACCCACCGGGCCCTTGGACAAGGTTGTCGAGGTCCACCCGCCCTATGCCATGGAGATGCGGCGGCTGCTCAGCTGGATCGCCGGGGCCATGCGCTGCCGGTCGGTTTACCCCGGGGGCAAGGTGAACCGCCTGCGGGTCCACCTCTTCGGTTTCGAGACCGACGTCCAGGCGAGCGAGGTCCTGTTCGCCAGCCTGCGGCTGCAGATGCTGGTCGGAGCGGACCGCGCCGACCGCCTGTACCGGCCGCCAGGGGAGGACGCGCGGGCCTACAAGCGCTCGTGGATGCTCGGGTTCATCCGTGAGGTGACCGACCGGGTCACGGCCGCACAGGAGACGGCACGGGCGGCCGCGCAGGACGAGCAGGAGGGCGCCGCAAGCGCGGGACGCAGCGTGGCCCTGGTCCTCGCGGACCGGTCGACCGTGGTGGACGCCCGCATGAACGACCGGTACCCCACGCTGGGCAAGAGCCGGCCCACGAAGTTCAAGGGAACGGGGTACCGGCAGGGGCGCGTCGACGGCCGACGCGCCGACATCGGCGGGCAGAGCGTCGTTCCCGACGCCCGTACCGGGGAGCTCGTCGGCTGAGCGTGCGGCGACGGACGGCGAGGTGGCGCCTGCTGGGCGCTCCTCGCCGTCCGTTGCCGGCCTCGGGATGAGGTGTCCCGCCGGGACAGCGGGTCAATGCAGGTCGGGGCCGCCCGCCGCGACGATCTCACCGAGCAGACTGATCTCTTCGTCGGCCTCGTCGGGGACATCGGGTCCGTCGGCGGGAAGCGGCCCGGATGCCTCCTCGTCGGCCAGGTGCGGGTACTTCTCCAGGAGGAAGCGCCGCCGGTACGCCATGTCGGCGGCATCGACGATCCCCTCCAGAGTGGTCCAGTTGAGGGTGCCTCCCACGACGATCCCGACCGCGGGAACGGCCTTGCCCAGTCCCTTCTTGGTGAGGCGGAAGCCGAACGCCTTCGCGAACTCCGTGGAGACCTTGGCCACGACCGCCTCGTTCAGCTCCTTCCACGCCTTGCCGCGGAAGAGCGCCTGGGTGAGCCGCGAGAGGTCGGCCATCGCGGCGTTCTTGGCGGTGGCCGAACTCGCTGTCCCGGCGTTGACGACCGACAGCACGAAGAGCTTCTCGGCGGGTTCTTCGGGGTCGTAGCCGTAGAACAGCGACACCTGGCCGACGGCCCGGGACGCCAGCGCGAGCACGGCCGCGGTGTCGGCGACGAAGGCACCCGCGATCGCCCCTCCCGACGGCGCCGCCGCAGCGCCGGCGGAGGCGGCGATGGCCAACTGCCCTCCGGAGATCACGAGTCCCGCGGTGGCTCCGGACAGCGCAGCGGCAGCCGGGAAGTACCAGCTCGCGCCTCGTCCGCGGACCGCGTCGACCTGTTCGAGGTCGAGGCGGCGCAGGTCCCGCAGCGATGCGACGTCGTGCCCGCGCTTCTTGTGGAGCGCCACCACCCGCTTGGAGGAGAGTCCCGCCCGCGAGACCCGTCCCATCGTCTGCCGTATGGACTGCACGGCGGTGCCGCTCCAGTCCGGGAGGACGTCGGCGGCTCCGCGAGCCCCGGCGCCGACCTTGTGGGCGCCCTTGGCGACGAATTCCTGTCCGCGCGAGACGGCCGATCTGGCCCGGGGGTGGTTCTCCAGCTGCTTCGCGGCGCGCTTGCCGAGCCCCGCGACGCCGTTGGCCACGTGCTCACCGGCGTTTCTCATGGCGCGTGACAGCGGGCGCCCCTTGAACATCTGGACGGCGTGCCAAGCGTCGAGCTCGTAGTCCGAGGGAAGCCGATCGGGCTGCTGCGGGTCCTGCGGGTGGCTCATGGTCCGTGGCGCTCCTGTCTCCGGGATGAACGGTCGGGCGGGCAGATAGGGCCGAAGGCGGGGCGGACATTGCTGCCCGGCCCTGGCCGGAGCCGGGAGCCGGGGCCGTGCGAGGCGGGTCTCGCCATGCACGAGGGCTTCCCGGGGCTCGAAGGTGCCCATCGTGTCAGAACGGAAGGTGAGAGAGCCCTCACTGCGGAAGATCCGGTCGTATTCCCCATGCCTCACCGACGCGGGCATCGACATCCGCGGCGACCGGGCGCTGGGCAGCGTCGCCGGCCCTCCGGCGGTGAGGCCGCGCACCGGTGCGCCCGGTGCGGTGATCTCCGCGTGATCGTTCCGGCCCGGCCGGCGCCGCCGGCGGGCCTGCCGGGACGGTGGCCCCTGCTTCGAACTCCCGCCGCCGGGCGGCCGGATGGTCGGCTGCGGCGTTGTCCCCGGCGCCGTCGTCCCGGCCCCGACCCCGTTCCGGTTTCCGTCCTCGTCCCGCTACGTGTCGCGCCCGCGCGAGTTCGTGGCGTACGCGGCCAGGACGCCGGCCAGGCAGGCCCAGACCAGGCCCTGGCCGCCACCGAGCAGCCAGCCCAGCGAGCCGAGCGCGAGCGTGACGACCGCACCGGTCGTCAGGGCCCGCCGTTCCTTGAGGAACGCCCACCGGGCTCGGCCCCGGCCCGGTTCCCTCAGCTCTTCGACCGCCGCCCGGATCACCAGGGCGGCGAGGACGACGGTGGCGAGGAGCAGTGTCGGTTCCACCCGGTCCTCCTGTCGGTGTCCGGCCGGGCCGCGTCGGCCCGGACAAGCGCTACCAGCAGTACAAGCCGTGGCGGCGGTCTGCGTCAAAGGAGCGTAAAGATTGCCGACGGCAGGCAATGTGCCCCGGCGCGGCCCCGGGCATTCTGTCGGTGTCCGGCGGAAAAGGCGGTCGTACGGGGGAGGTGTCCGATGGGCTGGTTTCTGGGGCTCGGCATCGGGGGGATCGTGGCACTGACCGCCGCGCTGGTGTTCGACGGGGTGCTGGAGGGGGTTTTCCATGGCGCCCTGGGCGGACTGTTCGACGGGTGGCTGTCGCTTCCGGTGGTCGCGGGCTTCGTCTCGATGCTCGGTTTCACGGGGGCGATCGTGCTCGGGTCCACGGGGCTCGGGCCCGGAGCGGCGGCCGCCGCGGGGACCGTGGCCGGAACGGCAGCGGGCTGGGCGACGTACCGCCTGGGCCGCGCCCTGGTCCGCGACGGCAGCGGAGGCGCCCCGCGGCGGGGGGACCTGGTCGGCGTCGCCGGGCGCGTGGTCACCGCCATCCCGCACGGCGGCTACGGGGAGGTGCTGCTGTCGCTGGCGGGGCAGCCGGTCAAGTATGCGGCAACCGCCGATGTCCCGCTGGAGCGCGGGGCCGAGGTCTGGGTGACGGCGACCCCGTCGGACACCTCGGTCGCCGTCCGCGCCATCGACCGCTGACGCACCGCTCCTTCCGCTTCGAGTCCATCACCGATCTGCCCCTTCGGGGAGGCAGGGGGAATCCTCATGAGTCCAGTCGCCGTCGCAGCCATCGGGGTCGTCGTACTCCTGGTCCTGCTGGCCCTCGTCGTCGTCACCCGGTACAAGGTGGCCGGCCCCAGCGAGGCGTTCATCATCACGGGCCGCCGCGGGAAGCAGTCCACCGATCCGGCCACCGGGGAGGTCTTCACCGACAACAGCGGCCAGAAGGTCGTGGTCGGCGGCGGCGTGTTCGTCGTCCCGTTCGTCCAGCAGCGGTACAGCCTGGACCTGTCCAGCCGGCACATTCCCGTCGCGGTGCGGGGCGCGGTCACGCTGCGCGGCATCAAGGCCAACCTCGAAGGGGTGGCCATCGTCAAGGTCGGCGGGACCGAGGACGCCATCAGGGCCGCCGCCCAGCGGTTCCTGCAGCAGCAGGACGGGATCGTCGGCTTCACCCAGGAGGTGCTCTCCGGTGCGCTGAGGGCGATCGTCGGCCGGATGTCGGTGGAGGACGTCATCCGTGACCGGGCCGCCTTCGCCGGGCAGGTCGCGGAGGAGGCGGAGGCAAGCCTCTCCGGGCAGGGCCTGGTCCTGGACGCCTTCCAGATCCAGGACATCACCACAGAGGGCTCCTACCTGGAGGACCTGGGCCGGCCCGAGGCCGCCCGGGCCCGGCAGGAGGCCGACATCGCGGAGGCCAACGCCCGTCGGGCCGCGGAGCAGGCACGGCTGAAGGCGGAGGAGGAGATCGCGCTCGCGCAGCGCACGCTCTACCTGCGCCAGGCCGAGATCAAGGCCGAGACCGACGCGGCGGCCGCCCGGGCGAGCGCCGCCGGGCCGCTGGCCGACGCGGACCGGCAGCAGCAGATCCTCACCGAGCAGGAGAAGGTGGCCGAGCGGCAGGCCGCACTGACCGACCGTCAGCTGGACACGCAGGTGCGCAAGCCCGCCGACGCCAAGCGGTACGAGGCCGAACAGCAGGCGGAGGCCCAGCGCATCGCCCGGGTGAAGCAGGCGGAGGGCGAGCGGCTGGCCGGGATCGCGGCTGCCGAGGCGGAGGCCGAGCGAGCCCGGCTGACCGGTGAGGGCGAGAAGCAGCGCCGCCAGGCCCTGGCGGAGGCGGAAGCCATCGAGGGCGCCAAGCGGGGCGAGGCGGAGCGGGCGCGCCGCGCCGCCATCGCCGAGGCGGTCCGGCTGGAGGGCGACGCCGAGGCCGCCGCCATCGCCGCCAAGGGCGCGGCGGAGGCCGAGGCCATGCAGAAGCGGGCCGACGCCTTCGAGAGGTACGGGGACGCGGCCATGCTGCAGATGATGGTGGAGGCCCTGCCGCAGGTCGTCGCCAAGGCGGCCGAGCCGCTGGGTGCCATCGACCGGATGACCGTCATCTCCACCGACGGCGCGTCCAAGCTCTCGCGCACGGTGACGGACAACGTGGCGCAGGGAGTGGAGCTGCTGGGCTCCGCGACCGGCATCGACCTCGCCGAGATGCTCCGCGGTCTGACCGCGGACCGAGCCGGGAAGCCGGCCGGGACGTCGGCCGGGAAGCCGGGCGACGGGGCGGGCGAAGCGGGTGCGGTCCCGGTCCCGGTGAACGGCGCGATCCCCATCACGGACTGACCGCCGGACGGCGAACGGGGGGCGCGGCAGTGCCCACGGCCCGGTGCGGGAAGGCTCCGCACCGGGCGCGGTGCGGCCGCCGAGCAGGGACAGGGCGCGGGCGCCGGGGCCGCCGGGCACGGCCTGGTGGACGATGAGCCGCTGGCCCGGGGCGGCGGCGGACATCGAAGAACTGGCCGGCCGTGGCCCGGGACGCGGCGGCCCGTTCTGAATTCCCGCCGCCATTCGGCCGCAGCCCCCGGGGGTTACTCGCCGACGGTGCCGTCGATCGCCTCCCGTAGCAGGTCGGCGTGCCCGTTGTGCCGCGCGTACTCCTCGATCATGTGCGTCAGGACGTAGCGCAGTGACAGGGCCTCGCCCCTGAACTCCACCCGGTCATCAAGGGATCCGATGCCTTCGGCGACGGCCCGGGAGCCCTCGCAGGCACTCCGCCACGCCGCGAACGCCTCGTCCGCGTCGGCGTCCTCCACCCGCCACTCCCCGGACCCGCCGTCCGCCCGCGGCCACAGCGCGGACACCGGCTCCCCGCCCAGCACCAGCCGGAACCAGCCGCGTTCGACCTCGGCGGCATGCCGCACCAGCCCCAGCAGCGTCAGGCCCGAGGTCGCGACCGCCCTCCGCTTCAGCTGCTCGTCGCTCAGGCCCTCGCACTTCATCGCCAGGGTGGCGCGCTGGTAGTCGAGGAACGACGTCAGCGACGCCCGGTCACCGGCCACCTTGGACGGGTGTTCACGCAGATCATCACTCATGGGTCGATCATTTCAGCCGACCGTGCCCGCCGGCCGGCCGTGCGGTCAGCGGTCCACCGGCAGGCCGGTCGGCTCCTTGACGCGCTTCATGATGATCTGCGAGTTGACCTCGGTGATGCCGGTGAGGGCGGTCAGCTTCTCGATCCACAGCCGTTCGTACGCGCGCAGGTCCGCGACGGCGATCCGCAGCAGGCAGCCCGGGCTCCCGAAGAGCCGGTACGCCTCGATCACGTCCGGGATGTCCTGGAGGGCGGCCTCGAAGGCCTCGACGGCGTCCCGGTCGCGACGTACCTCGACCGAGACCAGCACCTCGAAGCCGCGCTCGACGGCATCCGGGTCGATCACGGCGCGGTAGCCCTGGATCACTCCGTCCTGCTCCAGCTGGCGCACCCGGCGCATGCAGGGCGACGGCGTCAGCCCCACGCGCTGGGCCAGCTCCTGGTTGCTCAGCCGCCCGTCGGCCTGAAGCTCGCGCAAGATATCGCGGTCAATGGCATCCATGGCGCAATTATCACCCACGGTTTCTCGGCCACCTGGGCGGAAAGCGCAAGCATATTGCGCACTGATCGCTCTATCATTGCTGCTTTGAGTACATATGTACGAGTGAAGGGCGGCCACGCAGCATGGGACGGATCGTCGTCATCAGCACCGGCGGCACGATAGCCAGCCGCTGGCAGGGCTCCGGCTTCGCCGCGGACGCCGACGGGAACGAGGTCATCGCCACGGCGCCGCTGCCGCAGGACATGACCGTCGAGGTCGTCGACCTGTTCAGCGTGAACAGCCCCCGGCTCACCACGGCCCACCAGCTCACCCTCCTGCGCACCGTGCACGAGGTGCTCGCCGACCCCGGCGTCGACGGCATCGTCATCACCCACGGCACCGACACCCTGGAGGAGTCGGCGTTCCTCGTCGACCTCCACCACCACGACCCCCGCCCCGTGGTCTTCACCGGCTCGCAGCGGCCCATGGGCACCGCCGACGGCGACGGGCCGGGCAACCTCTACGACGCGCTGCTTACCGCCGCCACCACGCGCGGGCTCGGCGTCCTGATCGCCTTCGCCGGACGCGTGCACGCCGCCCGCGGCACCGTGAAGACGCAGGCCGTGGACCTGGACGCGTTCGCGGACCCCTCCGGGGAACTGCTCGGCAAGGTCGGCTTCGGCAAGGTCACCCTCCTGCGCACCTCCCGGCGCCCCGCCGCGCTCCCGCTGCCCGCGATGCCCGAAATCCCGCCGCGCGTCGATGTCGTGATGCACCACGCCGACGCCGACCCGGTGCTCCTGAACGCCGCCGTCGAGGCCGGTGCCCGCGGCATCGTCCTCATCGGTACGGGCGCGGGCAACGCCACCCCCGAGATCGTGGAAGCGGTCCGCGCGGCCGTCGCCCGCGGGGTGCTGGTCGCCCTGACCACCCGCGTCATGGCCGGACCGGTCACCGAGATCTACACCCACGGCGGCGCCGTGGACCTCGTCGCGGCCGGGGCCGTCCCCACCGGCACCCTCCGCGCCGGCCAGGCCCGCATCGCGGTCCTCTCCGCCCTCCTCGCCACCGACGACACGGTGGAACGGGCCAGGATCCTCCGCGAGTCCCTGACCCCGGCCGGCCCGGTACTCGTCGAGGCATGAAGCCGTGACGCCATGACGGCATGAAGCCATGAGCGTGCCCCTGGCCCCGGAATCGGATTCCGGACCAGGGGCACCGCCCTTTCGCCCCACGGCCGGCGCGCCCCCGGCCCCCGACGGGCAAGGTCCGGGGCCGGGGGCGCGAAAGCGAGGCGGCGCGGCGCGGGCTGCGGGCTCAGGCGCCGCCGAACGCCGCCAGGATGCGGTCCGCCGCCGACGTCGGGGTGACCGACCCCGCCCGGACCGCCGCCTCCAGCCCGGGCGCGAGCTCCCGTACGGCCGGGTCCGCGCGCAGCCGCTCCAGCAGCTCGTCGCGGACCATCGACCAGGTCCACTCCACCTGCTGCGCCGCCCGTTTCGCCGTCAGCCGGCCGCCCGCCTCCAGCAGGGTCCGGTGCTGTTCCAGGCGGTTCCACACCTCGTCCAGGCCCGTCGACTCCCGGGCACTGCACGTCAGCACCGGCGGGGTCCAGGCCGCGTCCACCGGGTGCATCAGCCGCAGCGCGCCCGACAGTTCCCGGGCGGCGGCCTTCGCGTCGCGCTCGTGCGGGCCGTCCGCCTTGTTCACCGCCAGCACGTCCGCCAGCTCCAGGACACCCTTCTTGATGCCCTGCAACTGGTCTCCCGTACGGGCCAGGGACAGCAGCAGGAAGGAGTCCACCATCCCCGCCACCGTGGTCTCCGACTGGCCCACGCCGACCGTCTCGACGAGGACCACGTCGTAGCCCGCCGCCTCCATCACGATCATCGACTCGCGCGTGGCCTTGGCGACCCCGCCCAGCGTGCCCGCCGACGGCGACGGCCGTACGAACGCCGCAGGGTCCACCGACAGACGCTCCATCCGGGTCTTGTCACCCAGGATGGAGCCGCCCGTACGCGTCGACGACGGGTCCACCGCGAGCACCGCCACCCGGTGGCCGAGCCCCGTCAGCATCGTGCCGAAGGCGTCGATGAAGGTGGACTT
The DNA here is from genome assembly GCF_044748225.1 of Streptomyces sp. NPDC090021. Lineage (NCBI taxonomy): Bacteria > Bacillati > Actinomycetota > Actinomycetes > Kitasatosporales > Streptomycetaceae > Streptomyces > Streptomyces sp. NPDC090021. The sequence continues at coordinate 101,608 of NZ_JBIVFO010000002.1, forward strand.
CCCCACCCCCGGCACACCGCTGATGCCGATCCGCCGGGCCCGCCCCGCGTGCGGCAGCAGCTCCGTCAACAGGCTCTGCGCGAGCACCCGGTGGGCGGGCAGGGTGGACTCGACGAGGGTGATCGCACGCGCGATGAACGCGCGCTTCCCGTCGAGCACCCCCTTCGCGTACGCCTCGATGTCGATCCTCGGCACCGGCGCCCGCCTACAGCTCGTGGCCCAGGTCCGCGGCCAGCCGCGTCACCAGGTCGTGGGCCGCGTCCGGGATGACCGTCCCGGGCGGGAACACCGCGGTCGCGCCCATCTCCAGCAGCGTCGGGACATCGGCGGGCGGGATCACCCCACCCACGACGATCATGATGTCCTCGCGGCCCTCCTCCGCCAGCTGCTCGCGCAGCGCCGGTACGAGGGTCAGGTGGCCGGCCGCCAGCGACGACACGCCCACCACGTGGACGTCCGCCTCGACGGCCTGGCGGGCCACCTCCGCCGGGGTCTGGAACAGCGGGCCGACGTCCACGTCGAAGCCCAGGTCGGCGAAGGCCGTCGCGATCACCTTCTGGCCGCGGTCGTGCCCGTCCTGGCCCATCTTGGCCACCAGGATGCGCGGACGACGCCCCTCCGCCTCCTCGAACCGGTCCACCAGCGCACGGGTGCGCTCCACGGACGGGGACTCGCCTGCTTCGTTGCGGTACACGCCCGCGATCGTACGGATCTGGCTCGCGTGCCGCCCGTACACCTTCTCCAGTGCGTCCGAGATCTCACCCACGGTCGCCTTGGCCCGCGCCGCGTCCACCGCCAGCGCGAGGAGGTTGCCCTCGCCGCGCTCGGCGGCGTTCGTCAGCGCCCGCAGGGTGTCCTGCGTGACCGCCTCGTCGCGCTCCTCCCGCAGCCGCCGCAGCTTGGCGATCTGCTGGGCGCGCACCGAGGAGTTGTCGACCTTGAGGACCTCGATCGCCTCGTCGTTCTCCACCCGGTACTTGTTGACGCCGATCACCGGCTGCCGGCCCGAGTCGATCCGGGCCTGCGTACGCGCCGCGGCCTCCTCCACGCGCAGCTTCGGGATACCGGCGTCGATGGCCTGCGCCATGCCGCCGGCCGCCTCCACCTCCTCGATGTGCTGCCAGGCCCGCCGCGCCAGGTCGTACGTCAGCTTCTCCACGTACGCGCTGCCGCCCCACGGGTCGATGGACCGGCAGGTCCCCGACTCCTGCTGCAGCAGCAGCTGGGTGTTGCGGGCGATGCGCGCCGAGAAGTCCGTCGGCAGCGCGAGTGCCTCGTCGAGGGCGTTGGTGTGCAGCGACTGGGTGTGGCCCTGGGTCGCCGCCATCGCCTCGATGCACGTGCGCGTCACGTTGTTGAAGACGTCCTGCGCCGTCAGCGACCAGCCCGAGGTCTGCGAATGGGTGCGCAGCGACAGCGACTTGGCGTTCTTCGGGTCGAACTGCTTCACCAGCTTCGCCCACAGCAGGCGGGCGGCGCGCAGCTTCGCGACCTCCATGAAGAAGTTCATGCCGATCGCCCAGAAGAACGACAGGCGCGGCGCGAACGCGTCCACGTCCAGCCCCACCGCCTGCCCCGCCCGCAGGTACTCCACACCGTCCGCGAGGGTGTACGCCAGCTCCAGGTCGGCCGTGGCCCCGGCCTCCTGGATGTGGTAGCCGGAGATGGAGATCGAGTTGTACCGCGGCATCTTCTGCGAGGTGAACGCGAAGATGTCGGAGATGATCCGCATCGAGGGCTTCGGCGGGTAGATGTAGGTGTTGCGGACCATGAACTCCTTGAGGATGTCGTTCTGGATGGTCCCGGCCAGCTTGTCGGGGGAGACGCCCTGCTCCTCCGCCGCGACGATGTACAGCGCGAGGACGGGCAGCACCGCGCCGTTCATCGTCATCGACACCGACATCCTGTCCAACGGGATCCCGTCGAACAGCTGCCGCATGTCGTAGATCGAGTCGATCGCCACGCCCGCCATGCCGACGTCACCGGTCACGCGCGGGTGGTCGCTGTCGTAGCCGCGGTGCGTGGGCAGGTCGAAGGCCACCGACAGGCCCTTCTGCCCGGACGCCAGGTTGCGCCGGTAGAAGGCGTTGGACTCCTCGGCCGTGGAGAATCCGGCGTACTGCCGGATCGTCCAGGGCTGGTTGACGTACATCGTCGGGTACGGGCCGCGCAGGTACGGGGCAACGCCCGGGTACGTCCGCAGGAAGTCCAGGCCCTCGACGTCCCGCCCGGTGTAGAGCGGCTTGACGCCGATACCCTCGGGCGTCTCCCACAGCAGGTCGGCGGCCGCGGTGCCGGTGGACTCCTTCACCGAGGAGCGCCACTGCTCCTCCGAGACCCCGGCGGCGGCGGTGGGACCGAGCGCCAGCTCGGAGAAATCGGGGATGCTCATGCGGGCACTCCCATCCGGTCGAGTACGGAGGACAGCACGGCGACGGCGTCACAGCCGGCGAAGACGTACTCGTCCACGGAAGCCTCTGCGGTGCCCGGCCGCCCGGCGAGGAAGACGGTCGTGGCGCCCGCGGCGCGCAGCGCCCCGGCCACGGCCTCGGCCTGCTCCTCGTACAGCGCGTCGCTGGAGCAGAGCACGGCCATGCCGTCCGCGCCGCTCGCGGCGTAGGCGGCGCCCGCCGTCTGCGCGTCCACCGACACCGGGTCGTGCACGGACTCGACGCCGCCCGCCTGGAACAGGTTCGAGGCGAAGGTGGCACGCGCGGTGTGCGCGGCCGCCGGGCCCAGCGCGGCGAGGAAGATCCTCGGCCGGGCGCCGGTCGCCGCCAGGTGCGCGTCGCTGCGGGCGCGCAGGGCCTCGTACGCCTCGTCGCGCCGTACGCGCGGCAGCCCGCCCGTGGGGGCTGCCGGCGCCGGCTCGCGGACGACCGGCTTCTCCGACAGCAGCGGGAACTCGCTGACCCCGGTGATCGGTTCGCGGCGCCTGGCCAGCTTCTTGGAGCGCTCCGCCCAGGTGGCGGCGAGGCGTTCGGCGACGAGCCCGGAGCGCAGGGCGGCGGCCAGGCCGCCGGCCTTCTCCACCGTCTGGAAGAACTCCCACGCGGCGTGGGCCAGTTCGTCGGTGAGGCGCTCTACGTAGTACGAGCCACCGGCCGGGTCGATCACCCGGGCCAGGTGCGACTCCTCCAGCAGGATCGTGGAGGTGTTGCGGGCGATGCGGCGCGCGAAGGCGTCCGGCAGGCCCAGTTCGTTGTCGAAGGGGAGCACGGTGACCGAGTCGGCTCCGCCCACGCCCGCGGCCATGCAGGCCACGGTGGTGCGCAGCATGTTCACCCACGGGTCCCGACGGGTCATCATCACCGGCGAGGTCACGGCGTGCTGGCACTGGGCACCGGCCTCCGGGACCCCCGAGGCCTCGGCGATCCGGGCCCACAGGCGCCGCGCGGCACGGAACTTGGCGATGGTGAGGAACTGGTCCGCGGTGGCGGCGTAGCGGAAGTCGAGCTGGCCGAGCGCGGCTTCGACGCTCAGCCCACCTGCGGAGAGGGCGCGCAGGTAGGCGACTCCGGTGGCCAGCGAGAGCCCCAGCTCCTCGGCGGCGCTGCCGCCGGCCTCGTGGTACGGCAGGGCGTCCACGGTCAGGGCGCGCACCCCCGGCAGGCCGGCGGCGGCCTCCCGGGCCAGCTCGACGGCGGCGGCCTGGTCCAGCGCCTCGCCGGTCCGGGCCTCGTGGCCCAGCGGGTCGGCGCCCAGGGAGGCCCGCACGGCCTCCGGAGCCACCGAGCGCTCGGCGAACAGGTCCAGCAGTGCGCGGGCGGCCCCCGCGTAGTCGGCTCCGGCGTCCAGGGCGATCGGGGCGAGGTCCAGGTAGACCCCGTCCAGGGCCCGGGCGAGATCGTCGACCGGGATGCCGCCGCGGCCCACGGTGAGCCAGAGGGAGGTGACCCCGTTCTCCAGGTCCGCGAGCGCCGCCTCGTTCAGGCGCTGCGGATCGGTGCCCGCGAGGCGCTGGCGCACGTCCCAGCCGTTCGCGGTGGTGCCTTCCGGCCTTCCTCCGCGGACGAAGGGGGCGAAGCCGGGAAAACCGGTGTCGGGCACCGTCCCGTCGGACGGCGCGGTGTACAGCGGGCGGGTGGTGAGCCCGTCCTCGAGTCGGGTGGACAGCGCATCTTCTGCGGCCTCGCCGGATGCTTCCTTGCCCGACTTGCGCAGTACGCCTTCTACAAGGCGCTGCCACTGCTCATGCGTCGCGTCAGGGAACTCGGCGGCCAGGGAGAGCCCGTCGTCAGGCAGGACCGTCATGGCTCGAATGTAGGGGAGCGCGCTCAGGTGGCACCATACCGGCGGGTGTGATCTCCCCCTCTCGGAGCGTGCCGACCGGGTCCGGGAACACCCGGCTGAGCAGCACGGTTGCGGCGGCCTTCCGGCAGCACGGCCGGACCCGTGTGCGGGACCACGATCCGTTCGGGGCCGTCGCGGATGCGCGAGAGCTCCGGCGCGGCGCCCGGGATCTCCTCCGGGTGTCCCTCGTGCGGGACGTTCACGGGCTCGCTCGCGATCATGACCGCCGGATTGAAGACATCCAACAGAAGGGATGCCGCGCGGCCCGCCGACGGCCCCGGTGTGCAGGTCCAGCGGGATCCGGGGCCACCCCACCCCGCCGCCGGGCCCGGGCAGCTCGCGCAGCAGCCCGGCCCGGAGCAGCCCGGCCCGGAGCGGCCCGGCCCGGAGCGGCCCGGTCGCCCGCCGCCGTACGGTCGCCGGGCCGAGCCCCCGCTGCGCGCGGCGCTGTCGCTGCGCCCGACGGGGCCGTGGTCGAGCACCGTCCGCGGCACGGCGGCGGTATCGGCGGCCGCCCGGCTGTCACCGGCCGGGGGACGATCGCGTCAGACCGTCAGGACGATCTTGCCGCGGGTGCGGCCCGCCGCACTGAGCTCCCAGGCCTTGGCCGCCTCGGCCAGCGGCAGTGCGTGTTCCACGTTCACCGTGAGCTGTCCCGCGTCCGCCAGTTCCGCGAGGAAGGTCAGGTCTGCGGTGTCCGGGCGGACCCACAGCTGGTGGGCGCCCTTCGCCGCCGCCTCCTGGTCGGCGATCGACACCACCCGGTCGCGCCGTCCGACCAGAGACTGGAGCGTCTCGATGACGTCGTCCCCGTAGAAGTCCAGTGCCGCGTCCACGCCCCCGGGCGCGAGCTCGCGGACCCGGTCCGCCAGCCCGGCCCCGTACAGCACGGGCTCCGCGCCGAGCGAGCGCAGGTAGTCGTGGTTGTGCGCACCGGCGGTGCCGATGACCCGCAGGCCGAGGGCGACCGCGATCTGCACGCCGAAGGAGCCCGTGCCACCGGCCGCGGAGTGGATGAGGACGGTCTCGCCGGACCGGACACCGACGCGGGTCAGCGACTGGTACGCGGTGAGGCCGGCCAGCGGGACGCCCGCGGCCTGCTCGAAGGTCAGCCCGCGCGGCTTGCGGGCGAGCGTGCGGACGGGAGCGGCCACCAGCTCGGCGTAGGTGCCGAGCTCCACCCACTCCTTGCGGACGTAGCCGTACACCTCGTCGCCCACGGCGAAGTCGGAGGTGTCCGGGCCGACCGCCTCGACGACACCGGCCACGTCCCAGCCGGGTATGACCGGGTGGCGGACTTCGAGGATCGGGTCGAGATAACCGGCGGCGAGCTTCCAGTCCACCGGATTGACCCCGGCGGCCCTGACGCGGACGAGCACCTCACCCGGCCCCACCTTGGGCTGCGGGGCGTCAACGAGGCTGAGGGAAGCGGGAGTTCCGTACGCGCTGTATGTGATGGCCTTCATGATTGCCCCAACGCGGGCTGCGCTGAGGCTATTCCGGGACCGTCAGGCCGGCAGCGTGTTGCGGTGGGAGCGCCTGCGCGCCGCGCTGAAGAGCGCCTGGATCTGCGCGCCCGACTGCTCGACGTCGTCGAGGGGCGAGGGGAAGGCGAGCCGCACGTCGCGGTGGCCGCGCCGCTCCTCCAGCCGCAGGGTGATCCCGTAGCGGTCCATGGCGAGCGGCAGGGCGCGTACGACCGCGGCCGTGGGCTGCGGCTGGACCAGGCGCAGCAGCAGGGTGACGAGGTCGTGGTGGTCGTCGAGGAGGTGCGTGAGTATGCCCGCCTCGTACGCGGCGAGCGGGTCGGGGCCGGCCTCGTCCAGCTCCTCCAGGCCGACGTACGCGATGCCCTCGGCGGTCTTGAGCTCGGCGCGCTCGAACTCCATGCAGGTGGACTGGGCCCCGGACTCGGCCCCGGGCTCGGCGGACAGTTCGGAGTAGGGGGTGAGCAGCCGGCCCAGCACGGTGACGCGGGCGCGTACCCGGTCCCGTACGGGGGTGGGGGCGACGTCGGTGAACTCCAGTCGGATCGCGGGCCGGTGCTCCGCGTGGCCGCCGGGCTCGGACGGGTGCAGGTGCAGCCGGCCCATGGGGTCGCCGCCGTCGAGGTGGCGGACTTCGGAGCGCAGCCCGTCGGTGGTCACCGTCATGGAGTGGGCGGCGGCCAGGACCGACCGGATCCGCTCGGCGGCGGTGGGCAGGGCGGCCGAGGCCGAGGGGTCACCGAACAGGCGCATGCGGATCTCTCCATCGTCCGTGTGGGTTAGGTATGCCTAACCTAACCCATCCTGGGTTCCGAGAGTACCCGGCACCGCTCGTGTCGTTGTTGGGCTGAACGGGTGAAACACGAGAGGATGGGGGGATGCACATGAAGCGCGCGGCCGAGGCGGCCCGGTGAGCAGGTACGACGTCACCGACGAACAGTGGGAGGGGCTCGCGCAGGTGGTACCCCTGCGCAGTCGCAATGAATGGCCCTCCCGGGTGGACCACCGCACGATTCCCAAGTCGCCCGGGGCGACGGCGGCGGAGCAGCGGCGCTTCGTGGTGATCAGAGTCCAGATCTTCGCGGACGCGCGGGAGGTGGCCGAGTACCTGATCGCGCAGATCCCGGTGCTGCTCGACCTCACCGGCGCGGACAGCGAAGTGGCCAAGCGGATCCTGGACTTCAGCAGCGGGGTGGTGTTCGGGCTGGGCAGCGGAATGCACCGGGTGGACCGGAACGTCTTCCTGCTGGCGCCCGTGGGGACCGAGGTCGAGGGGATCGCGGCGGCGGCCGTCCCCCGATCGTAGGAAGGGTCGTACGAAGGAACGGTTCGCCGGGGTCGTGGGGGGCCCGGTGGCACGTACCGTCCGGCGCATGGACGCCACCGCCGTCGCGTTGGGCGACGACACCCGCACCGGTTCCCCCGACGCCGGACCGTCCGGCGAGCCCTCAGCGGCGCAGCCACCGCCTCCGCCCCGGCACGTCCCGCCCGCCGCGCCTGTCGCGCCCGCGGCCTGCGCCCGGTCCGTCCCGTCGGCCGGTGCGCGGCCGGATCCCGCCCCGGCGGAGCGGGCCACTCCGGCGGCGCCCGCCGCCCCGGTGGGGCGGGCCACTCCGGCGGGGTGGGCCGGGACGGCCGGCGATCCGGGCCCGTACGCACTCCCCGCACCGGCGGCGCCCGCCGCGGGCGCGGATCCCGTCGTGCCGGCGCAGGCGCCCCGGCGCGGTGCCGGCCGGCCCGCCGGGCCCGGGCAGCGGCAACCGCACCCGCGGCCCGTGATCACCGAGTTACGGCTGTCCGCCTTCGGACGGCACCGGTCCGCGGCCTTCCCGCTGGGGCCCGTCACCCTCTTCGCGGGGCCGAGCGGCAGCGGCAAGTCACAGGTCCTGGCCGCCTACGAGGCCCTGGCCGGGCTGGGCTCGGGCGCCACCGTCGAGACGCTCTTCCCCGACCCCCGCGCCCGCATCCCCGACGGCGCCGCCCCCGACGCCCAGCGGCGGCGCGGCTTCCGGCTCGGCTGCACGGTCGACGGCCCCGCCGGACCCGTCCGGCTCGAACTCGCCGTCCAGGCCGAACCCGCCCTGCGGATCGTCGGCGAACGGCTCTCCCAGGACGGGCGGATCCTGTTCGCCACCGCCCTGCGCGACCCGGGCCGGCGCTCGGTGCAGGCCTCCTGGCTGACCGGCGGCGCCGTCGGCGTCACCCGGGCCCCGCTGCCCGACGACCGGCTCGGCACCGCGCTGCTCCCGCTGCGGGTCGCCGGATCCACGGCCGGCCAGCGGCAGGTGCTGGCCGCCGCCGAGCAGGTGGTCGTGGCCCTGCGCTCGGTGTTCGCCTGCGACCCCCGCCCGGACCGGATGCGCGCGCCCGTCCCGCCGGGCGAGGGCCGGCTGCTGGGCGACTGCGCCAACCTGGCCGACGTCCTGCGCCGGACCCGCCACGAGTGCGGGACGCGCCACGCGCTGCTGGCCGAGGCCGCGCGGACCGGCTGCGCGGGGGCCGTCGCCGGGCTGGACGTACACGCCCCCGCGGGCGGCGCCGTCACCGCGGTCCTGGACCGCGGACCCGGTCGCCCCGCCACGGAACTGGGCCGGCTCGGCTCGGGCGAACTCCGCTTCCTCGCACTGGCGCTGGTGCTGCTCACCGGGCCGGGGGTGCTGGACATGGACCCGGCCGCCGAGCTGCTCTCCGCGCGGCAGGCGCTGACCGTGCTGGCCGACGGCCTCGACCACGGACTGGACGGGCGCCAGGCCGCCGAACTGCTGCGGCTGGCGCTGCTGTCCTGCGGCCGCGGCCACGTCCGGCTGGTGGCGGCCGTGGGGGAGGGGACCGCGGCCGCCGCCCGCCGTCTGGACGGCGTGTCGGTGGTAGACCTGTCGGTATGAACGAGACGCAGGAGCCACGGCCGTCCGATCGGCGGCCCGAGGAACGGCTGGACGTGCTGCAGCGCAGGCTCGCGCAGTTCGCGGCGGCGCGCGGCTGGGAGCCGTACCACACCCCCAAGAACCTGGCGGCGGCGCTGAGCGTGGAGGCGGCCGAACTGGTCGAGATCTTCCAGTGGCTGACGCCGGAACAGTCGGCGAAGGTCATGGAAAAACCGGAGTCCGCCCATCGCGTGGCCGATGAGGTCGCCGACGTGCTCGCGTATCTGCTGCAGTTCTGTGAGGTTCTCGGGGTGGATGTGCTGGATGCGCTCGCCGCGAAGATCGAGCGGAATGAACTGCGCTTCCCCGTGACGGGTGGTCCGATACCGAATCGTCACTCTTCGGAGTGATGGACTCCTCCACAATCACGTTTCTGTCCACATTTTCCGAATACCCCTGGCTTTACTGGCTCATTGCCCTCACTCTGGGTAGTGGTGAGGATGGCGGGATGTCGTGCGGACGGGGGACGGCATATGGATGCGGTACGGCTCATCGCGGCCGGCCGGCACGCGCTGGCACAGAGCGGGGCTGCGTGGGGCATCGTGGGCGAGGCCTGGCAGGCCCAGGCACTCGCGCAGGGGATCGGGAGCTGGCTGGCGGTCACCGGGCCGCCGGAGCTGAGATCGGAGGCACGGGGACTGGGGGAAGCGGGAGGCAGAGGATGCGGGGTACTGGACCGGGCGGCCCTGCGCGGCGAGGGCAGCGCGCCCGAGTACCCGCCGCGAGCCGCACAGCTGAGCGGGGTGGCGGATCTCCGGCAGGCGCTGCTCGGACTCCAGGCACTCCTGGGCGACGTGGGGATAGCCCTGGTCGGGGTGGCCTGCGGCACGGACGACGAGACCCTGTACTGGCAGTGCATAGAGTCGATCGACGCGGCTGACGAGTCGAGCGACCGGGTACGGGCGCTCCTGCGCCGCATGACGGTGCGTGAGCGGGGGTCCGCCTCGGGCGTGGCCTGAGCCCCGGGCACGGCCCGGTACGGGCGGCGCGGGGAGCGGCACGGGCCGGGTCCCGCCGTGCGCGACGGGACCCGCGCGGTCAGGCGGACCGGTGGGCCGGGAGCTCGCTCCCGGCGGTGCGGTCCGCGGAGGACTGGAGATCGGCGTCGAGCTGCGAGAGGTCGGCGTTCAGCGCCGCCATCAGCTCCTCCATCTGCTGCAGCAGACCCTTCGGTGCCCCGCCTCCCGGGGCGGGCACCGCACGGTCCTGCTGCGCCCCCGGCGCTGCCTGTCCGGTCCGGTCGGTCTGTCGGGGGGTCTCCGGCACGGCCTCGTGGGACATGGCGGCCTCCTCGGCCCTGGCCCGTTCCCGCGGGGGAAGGGGGCGGTGGACGCACCGGCGCGAAGCCGCCGGCGCGCGGGCCGGGCGGTCCGGCTCCGCCCGCCCCAACGATCCCCGACCGGACCGGTCACTGGCGGCCCCGGACCCCGACACGTCCGGTTGACCAGGATTCACCCTGGCGGGGCGGGCGGGGCGGGCGGGGCAGGATGGAGGGCATGGATCTTCGCATTTTCACCGAGCCCCAGCAGGGGGCGAGCTACGACACCCTCCTTGCCGTCGCCAGGGCCACCGAGGACCTCGGCTTCGATGCGTTCTTCCGCTCCGACCACTACTTGAGCATGGGGGCCGCCGACGGTCTTCCCGGCCCCACCGACGCCTGGATCACCCTCGCGGGCCTGGCCCGCGAAACCAGGCGGATCCGCCTGGGCACCCTGATGACGGCCGGCACCTTCCGGCTGCCCGGAGTCCTCGCCATCCAGGTGGCCCAGGTCGACCAGATGTCCGGCGGCCGCATCGAGCTGGGCCTGGGCGCGGGCTGGTTCGAGGACGAGCACAAGGCCTACGGGATCCCCTTCCCCGCGGACCGGATGTCCCGGCTGGAGGAACAACTGGCCATCCTCACCGGCCTGTGGGCCACCGCGCCCGGCGCCACCTTCGACTTCGCGGGCCACCACTACCGCGTGGAGAACTCGCCCGCGCTCCCCAAGCCCGTCCAGACCAGGGTCCCGGTCCTCGTCGGCGGTCACGGGGCCAAGCGGACGCCGCGGCTCGCCGCGCGGTACGCGGACGAGTTCAACATGCCGTTCGCGTCGATCACCGACAGCGAGCGGCAGTTCGGCCGGGTCCGGGAGGCCGCCGAACAGGCCGGCCGACGGCCCGACGACCTCGTCTACTCCAACGCCCTGGTGGTGTGCGTGGGCAAGGACGACGCCGAGGTCGCCCGCCGGGCCGCCGCCATCGGCCGGGACCCCGACGAGCTCAGGGCCAACGGCCTCGCAGGCTCCCCGGCCGAGGTCGTGGAGAAGATCGGCGCCTACGGTGCCGTCGGCTCCTCCCGCATCTACCTCCAACTGCTCGACCTCGACGACCTGGACCACCTGGAGCTGATCTCCGCCCAGGTGCTCTCCCAGCTCCGCTGACGGAGGGAAAAAAGCGATGCCCCGCGCGACCGGCCCGCTCGCCGAAGCCCTGGCCCACCGGACCGTCGTCCTGGACGGCGGACTCAGCAACCAGCTCGCCGCCCAGGGCTGCGACCTGACCGGAGGCCTCTGGACCGGCCGCGTGCTCGACGAGCGGCCGGTCCAGGTCGAGGCCGCCCACACGGCGTACGCGCGGGCCGGCGCCGAGGTGCTGATCACCGCCTCCTACCAGGTCGGCTACGAGGCCTTCGCCGCCCACGGCCGCGACCGCGACGCGACCACCGCCCTGCTGCACCGCAGCGTCGCACTCGCCGCCCGGGCGGCCGACGCCGCCGACCACGAGGTGTGGGTGGCCGCCTCGGTCGGCCCGTACGGGGCGGTGCTGGCGGACGGTTCCGAGTACCGCGGCCGGTACGGCCTGAGCGTGCGCGAGCTCGCCGCGTTCCACCGCCCCCGCATCGAGGCCCTGCTCGCCGCGGGCCCCGACGTACTGGCCGTGGAAACCCTCCCCGATCCGGACGAGGCCGAGGCCGTGCTCACTGTCCTCGCCGAGACGGACGCCCCGGCCTGGCTGAGCTACACCGCGGCCGACGGCCGCACCCGGTCCGGGCACCCGCTGCCCGGGGCCTTCGCGCTCGCCGCGCAGGCCCCCCAGGTCATCGCGGTCGGGGTCAACTGCTGCGACCCCGCGGACGTCCTCCCGGCGCTGGAAGCGGCGGCCTCCGCCACCGCCAAGCCACTGCTGGCCTACCCCAACGACGGCTCCGTCTGGGAGCCGGCCACCGGCACCTGGCGGACACCCGGGTCCATGCCGCCCTGGCCCACGGACGCCTGGCGCCGCACCGGAGCCCGGCTCGTCGGCGGCTGCTGCCGCATCGGCCCCGAACGGATCGCGGAACTGGCCCGGGAGCACGACAGCTCGGGCAGGTGACGGCGCCCCCTCAGCTTTCGCAGCCGACGCCGTCGCCGTCGCGGTCGAGGTGGCGGCCGTAGCCGGGCTCGCCGCGGCGGATGGGAGCCGCGCCCGCCGCCCTGACGGCAGCGCAGTTCTTGTACGAGACGTTCCCGCCGCCGCTGCCGCCCGTCCCGTCGTCGGGTGCCGGAGCGGTCGTCGGGGCGGTCGTCGGGGCGGGCGCCGGGGCGACCGGCTCCGGGCGCAGGTTCGTGCCGGGCGCCGCGGGGCAGTCCGTGCCCGGCGCCACCAGGTGCACGACCGGAGCGGCGCTCTGTGGCACGAGTCCGCTGCCGGCCGCGACGTCCTGGAAGCAGACCAGCCAACTCCCGTGATCGGCGGGGAGGGTGACGTCGGCGTAGGCGCTCATCGCCTTGAGCTCGCTGCCGATCAGATCCTCCACCGCCTGCTCCGCCTGCGCGTAGGGCCATCCGACGGCGGAGGGCATCTGCGGTGCGGCGCTCGGTGTGGGGGCCGGTGCCGGCGTCGGACTGCTGCTCGGGGTGGGGGAGACGGAGACCGCCGCAGCGGCCCGGGGCTTGTCCTCGGTCCCGGCCTTCTCCGGTGGGTCCGACAGCAGCGGTATCAGGAACCAGACACCGGACAGCACGGTGGCGAGTATCTTCTGCGTCCGCTCCCACTGGCTCGTCCAGGCGAGCGCGATCCCCACGGGCGGCAGCAGGACGAGCGCCGTGATGACCAGAGCGGGATGCTGCCACCAGCGCCGCGATGGCCTGGGCAGGGGTGCTGGGGTGTAGGCGTGCGGTGGCGGGTACATGGCGCTCCTGGAGGCTGAACACGGTGCGGAGCGCGGAGCCTACCCAGAAGGTTGAAGATCGTACTTGTCTTCGCTCGAAATCCGTTGGCCCGAGGACGAACCGGCCGTCATGCTGAACCGCATGTTCCTTACGATCACCACCACCGGGACCGCCGAGAATCCGGCGACTGACCTGGGATTTCTCCTGCACAAGCACCCGGACCGGGTGCGCGTGGAGAACCAGTCCCACGGCACCGCCCATGTGTTCTACCCCGAGGCCACGGCCGAGCGGTGCACGGCGGCCCTGCTGCTGGAGGTCGACCCCGTCGCGCTCGTCCGCCGCGGGAAGGGCAAGGGCCGGGGCGGAGCGCCCGACGCCGCCCTCGCCCAGTACGTCAACGACCGTCCCTACGCCGCCTCCTCGCTGCTCGCCGTCGCGCTCAGCGCGGTGTTCCGCACCGCCCTGAGAGGGAGTTGCGTCCTGCGCCCGGAACTCCCGGACCGGCCGCGCCCGCTGCGCGTCGAGATCCCCGTGCTCCCCGCACGCGGCGGCGCCGCGATGGTGCACCGGCTGTTCGACCCGCTCGGCTGGGACCTCGTACGGGCCGAGCCCGTACCGCTCGACGAACAGTTCCCCGAGTGGGGGGACTCCCGGTACGTACGCCTCGTACTGGAGGGCGAGTTGCGCCTCGCCGACGCCCTGCGGCAGCTCTATGTGCTCCTGCCCGTCCTCGACGACGCCAAGCACTACTGGATCGCCCCCGACGAGGTCGACAAGCTGCTGCGAGCCGGGGAGGGCTGGCTCGCCGCGCACCCCGAGAGCGCGCTGATCAGCTCCCGCTACCTGGCCCGTCACAAGCGGCTGACCCAGGACGCCGTCGAGCGGCTGGAACTGGTCCGCCTCGCCGAGTCCGAGGGCAGCGAGGTCGAGGAACTCGACAACGCCGTCGACGAGACGCGCGACACGCAGGAGCGCCCCGTACCGCTCGCCGCGCGACGGCGCGAGGCGATACTCGCCGCCCTGCGCGCCGCCGGCGCCCAGCGCGTGCTGGACCTCGGCTGCGGACAGGGCCAGTTGGTGCAGGCGCTGCTGGGGGACCCCGCGTACACCGAGATCGTCGGCATGGACGTCTCCGTGCGGGCCCTGACCATCGCCGCCCGGCGGCTGCGGCTGGAGCGGATGGGCGAGCGGCAGCGCTCGCGCGTCTCGCTGCTGCAGGGTTCGCTCGCCTACACCGACAAGCGGCTGGCCGGCTACGACGCGGCCGTGCTGAGCGAGGTCATCGAGCACCTGGACCTGGAGCGGCTGCCCGCGCTGGAGTACGCGGTGTTCGGCTCGGCCCGCCCCCGCACGGTCCTCGTCACCACCCCGAACGTCGAGTACAACGTCCGCTGGGAGACCCTGCCGGCCGGACACGTCCGGCACGGCGACCACCGCTTCGAGTGGACCCGCGAGGAGTTCCGAGACTGGGCCGGCCAGGTCGCCGCACGCTTCGGCTACACGGTCGCGTACGTCCCCGTCGGCGACGACGACCCCGAGGTCGGGCCGCCCACCCAGATGGCCGTCTTCACCCAGGACGACGCCCGCCCCGGCACCCCGCCCGGCACCCCGCCGGGCTCCACCGACGCGACCACCGACGCCACCACCGACTCCCCGAAGGAGGGCGAGGCAGCATGACCACCACCGAGAACAAGCGCACACTTCCCGTCACCGACCTGTCCCTCGTCGTCCTGATCGGGGCCACCGGATCGGGCAAGTCCACCTTCGCCCGCAAGCACTTCAAGCCCACCGAGGTCATCTCCTCCGACTACTGCCGGGGTCTGGTCCGCGACGACGAGAACGACCAGAGCGCGAGCCGCGACGCCTTCGACGTCCTGCACTACATCGCCGGCAAGCGCCTCGCTGCCGGCCGCCTGACCGTCGTCGACGCGACCAGCGTCCAGGCCGACGCCCGCCGGCAGCTGGTCGCGCTCGCCCGCGAGCACGACGTCCTGCCCATCGCCATCGTCCTGGACATGCCCGAACAGGTCTGCGTCGAGCGCAACGCGGCCCGCCCCGACCGGGCCGGCCTGCCCCGCGCGGTCATCCAGCGGCACCGCCGCGACCTGCGCCGCTCCCTGCGCGGCCTGGAGCGCGAGGGCTTCCGCAAGGTGCACGTGCTGCGCACCGTAGAGGAGGCCGAAGCCGCCGAGGTCGTCCTGGAGAAGCGCTTCAACGACCTCGCCCACCTCACCGGACCCTTCGACATCGTCGGTGACGTCCACGGCTGTTCCTCCGAGCTGGAGACCCTGCTCGCCAGGCTCGGCTACGAGGACGGCGTCCACCCCGAGGGCCGCACGGCCGTCTTCGTCGGCGACCTCGTCGACCGCGGCCCCGACAGCCCGGGCGTCCTGCGTCGCGTCATGGGCATGGTCACGTCAGGCAACGCCCTGTGTGTGCCCGGGAACCACGAGAACAAGCTCGGCCGCTACCTCAAGGGCTCCAAGGTCCAGCAGACGCACGGCCTCGCCGAGACGATCGAGCAGCTCTCCCACGAGCCGCCGGAGTTCGTCGAGGAGGTACGGGAGTTCATCCGCGGCCTCGTCAGCCACTACGTCCTCGACGGCGGCAAGCTGGTGGTCTGCCACGCCGGGCTGCCGGAGAAGTACCACGGCCGCACCTCCGGCCGGGTCCGCTCGCACGCCCTGTACGGGGAGACCACCGGGGAGACCGACGAGTTCGGCCTGCCCGTGCGCTACCCGTGGGCCGAGGACTACCGCGGCAAGGCCGCCGTCGTCTACGGCCACACCCCGGTCCCGAACACCGCCTGGATCAACAACACCATCTGCCTCGACACCGGCGCCGTCTTCGGCGGCCGGATGACCGCCCTGCGCTGGCCCGAGCGCGAACTGGTCGACGTACCGGCCGAGAAGGTCTGGTACGAGCCGGTCAAGCCGCTCGTCACCGAGGTGCCGGGCGGGCACGACGGACGCCCGCTGGACCTGGCCGACGTCCACGGGCGCCGGGTCGTGGAGACCCGCCACCTGGGCAACGTGGCCGTCCGCGAGGAGAACGCGGCCGCCGCCCTGGAGGTCATGAGCCGCTTCGCCGTGGACCCGCGGCTGGTCCCGTACCTGCCGCCGACCATGGCGCCGACCGCGACCTCCCGCGAGGACGGCTACCTGGAGCACCCGGCCGAGGCCTTCGCCCAGTACCGCCACGACGGCGTCGACCGGGTGGTGTGCGAGGAGAAGCACATGGGCTCCCGCGCCACCGTCCTGCTCTGCAGGGACGCCGACGCCGCCCGCGCGCGGTTCGGCGTGGACGGCCCGACCGGATCGGTGTACACGCGCACCGGACGGCCCTTCTTCCACGACCCCGAGGTCACCGAGGAGGTCCTGGCGCGGCTGCGCGCCGCGGTCACCGGCGCCGGGCTGTGGGAGGAGCTGGGCACGGACTGGCTGCTGCTCGACGGGGAGCTCCTGCCCTGGTCGCTGAAGTCGGGCGGCCTCCTGCGCAGCCAGTACGCCGCGGTGGGCGCCGCCTCGCGGACCGTCTTCCCCGGCGCCGTCGCCGCCCTGGAGGCGGCGGTCGGCCGCGGCGTCGACACCGGTGCCCTGCTGGAACGCCAGCGTGCCCGGGCCGCGGACGCGACGGCCTTCACCGAGGCCTACCGCCGCTACTGCTGGACCACCGACGGACTGGACGGCGTACGGTTCGCGCCGTTCCAGCTGCTGGCCGCGGCCGGACGGTCGCTGGCCGCCGTACCCCACGACGAGCAGCTGGCGTGGCTGGACCGGCTGGTCGAGGCCGACGGTCCGGGCACCCCGGGTGGTACCGGACTGCTGCGCCGCACCGCCCGGATCCTGGTGGACACCGGGGACGAGGAGTCCGTGCGGGCCGCCACCGACTGGTGGCTGGAGCTGACGGCCGCCGGCGGCGAGGGCATGGTCGTCAAGCCGCTCCGGGCCTACGCCCGCGACGGCAAGGGCCGGCTGGTCCAGCCCGGGCTCAAGGTGCGCGGACGGGAGTACCTGCGGATCGTCTACGGCCCGGAGTACACCCGTCCGGACCAGCTGGAGCGGCTGCGCGAGCGGTTCCTCGGGCACAAGCGCTCGCTCGCCCTGCGGGAGTACGCGCTGGGCCTGGAGGCGCTGGACCGGCTGGTGGCCGAGGAGCCGCTGTGGCGGGTCCACGAGCCGGTCTTCGCGGTCCTCGCGCTGGAGTCGGAGCCGGTCGACCCGCGGCTGTGACGGCCGCGGCCGTGGCCCCCACGGCCGTGGCCCCGCCCCGCAGCCGTGACCCCACGGCCACGGCCGCGCCGTAAAGGCGGCGCCCCCGTACGGCCCTGAATTAGGTCGTATGGGGGAACTTTCACGGAGAACGCCGGGGAAACCCCGGGCGGGATCGTTCATCCAGGGCAGCGGAACGACCGTGACCCTGGAAGGACGGAACGTCACCTATGAAGATGACCGCGCGCGGAAGCATTGCGGCGCTCTTGACCTGTATGGCAGCGGCCGGCGTGGCCACCCCGTCGGCCGCGGCCGACGGGGTGCCGGTGGGCGTCCCCCTCGAAGGTGTGGAGACCACGACGGGTCTCGCCGTGCCGCGGATCGCCACCGCGGTGCCGCTGCCGGTCGTCGGAGCGCCCGAGGCCCCCCGGATGCACAAGGGGGACATGCTTCCCACGCCGCTGCTCCCGGCGGTCCCGATCGCCACCGAGCTCGGCGACACCCTGGTCACCTCCCCGCTGCCGAACCTGCTGGGCCGCCCGGAGACGGACGGCGAGGGCTCCCTGGAGTCGCCCGCCACCACCGTCCACACCCGTACCCCGGGCGCGGTCCTCGGTTCCCCGCTCACGATGCCGGACGGGTCCAACTCCGGTCTGCCGAACCTGACCACCCCCAAGCTGGGGCTCCTCGCACCGGAGATCACGGGTGCGCCGGAGGCGCTCCTCGGTGTCGGCCTGCCCCGCTGAGCCGAGGCCACCTCAAAAAGCCGCCCGGTCTGCGAACGTGTACGGCATGGGATTCCACGTCGACTCCGAGACCGGGCGGCTGCGCCGCGTCATCCTCCACCGGCCCGACCTGGAGCTGAAGCGGCTCACACCGAGCAACAAGGACGCACTCCTCTTCGACGACGTGCTGTGGGTGCGCAGGGCGCGTCAGGAACACGACGGCTTCGCGGACGTGCTGCGGGACCGGGGCGTGGAGGTCCATCTCTTCGGGGACCTGCTGTGCGAGGTGCTGGACGTCCCGGAGGCCCGGCGCCTCGTCCTGGACCGGGTCTTCGACGAGAAGGAGTACGGGCCGCTCGCCACCGACCACCTGCGGGCCGTCTTCGACGGGCTGACCCCGGCGGCGCTGGCACAGGCGCTGGTCGGCGGCATGACCAAGCGGGAGTTCCTGGAGCGGCACGCCGAGCCCGTGTCCGTACGCTTCCACGCCCTGGACCTCGACGACTTCCTGCTGGGGCCGCTGCCCAACCACCTCTTCACCCGCGACACGTCCGCATGGATCTACGACGGGGTGTCCATCAACGCGATGCGCTGGCCCGCCCGGCAGCGTGAGACCGTCCACTTCGAGGCGATCTACCGGCACCACCCGCTCTTTACCGCCTCCGGGGCCTTCCACTACTGGTCACAGGGTCAGGCGGACTACCCCTCGACGATCGAGGGCGGTGACGTCCTCGTCATCGGCAACGGCGCCGTGCTGATCGGGATGAGCGAGCGGACCACTCCGCAGGCGGTGGAGATGCTGGCGCGGGGCCTGTTCGCCGCGGGTTCCGCGACCTCCATCGTGGCCCTCGACATGCCGAAGCACCGGGCCTTCATGCACCTGGACACGGTGATGACGATGGTCGACGGAGATACGTTCACTCAGTACGCGGGACTCGGCATGCTCCCCTCCTACACGATCGAGCCGGGGGACGGGGGCAACGAGCTGAAGGTGACCGACCACCCGGCGGAGCACATGCACCGGGCCATCGCGGCGGCGCTCTCCCTCGACTCGATCCGGGTGCTGACCGCGACCCAGGACGTGCACTCGGCGCAGCGCGAGCAGTGGGACGACGGCTGCAACGTGCTCGCCGTCGAGCCGGGCGTGGTCGTCGCCTACGAACGGAACGTGACCACCAACACGCACCTGCGCAAGCAGGGCATCGAGGTGATCGAGATCCCGGGCAGCGAGCTGGGGCGGGGCCGGGGCGGACCGCGCTGCATGAGCTGTCCGGTGCAGCGCGACGCCGTCTGAGCAGGCAGGTCCGCGGCGGGGCGGGAGAGGTCACACCACCGGCTCTGTATATCAATACGGTGCGTCGTATAGACTTCCAACATCCCCTGTCACCGTGACGCTGGAGCGACCCCATGGCCCCCGACCTCAAAGGCCGCAGTTTTCTCAAGGAGCTGGACTTCACGGCCGCCGAGTTCCGCGGCCTGATCGAACTCGCCGCCGACCTGAAGGCGGCCAGGAGGGCCGGGGTCGAGCAGCGCCTGCTCCGGGGCAGGAACATCGCGCTGATCTTCGAGAAGACCTCGACGCGCACCCGCTGCGCCTTCGAGGTCGCCGCCGCCGACCAGGGTGCCCACACCGTCTACCTCGACCCGGCCGGCTCCCAGATGGGGCACAAGGAGTCGGTCCGCGACACCGCGCGGGTGCTGGGCCGCATGTTCGACGGGATCGAGTACCGGGGCGACAGTCAGGAGGCCGTCGAGGAGCTCGCCGCGCACTCCGGGGTCCCCGTCTTCAACGGTCTGACCGACGACTGGCACCCCACCCAGATGCTCGCCGACGTCCTCACGATGACCGAGCACAGCACCAAGTCGCTGGACCGCATCGCCTTCGCCTACCTCGGTGACGCCCGCTTCAACATGGGCAACTCGTACCTCGTGACCGGTGCCCTGCTGGGTATGGACGTACGGATCGTCGCGCCCAAGGAGTACTGGCCCGCCGAGCACGTGGTGGCCGAGGCGCGCAGGCTCGCGGCGGACAGCGGCGCGCGGATCACCCTCACCGAGGAGGTCGCCGAGGGCGTCGCCCAGGCCGACTTCGTCGTGACCGACGTCTGGGTGTCCATGGGGGAGCCCAAGGAGGTCTGGGACGAGCGGATCGCGGCCCTGGCCCCGTACGCCGTCACCATGGACGTGCTGCGGGCCACCGGGAACCCGGACGTGAAGTTCATGCACTGCCTGCCGGCCTTCCATGACCTGGGCACCAAGGTGGCCCGGGAGATCCACGAGCGGCACGGGCTCGACTCGCTGGAGGTGACGGACGAGGTGTTCGAGTCGGAGCACTCCATCGTCTTCGACGAGGCCGAGAACCGGCTGCACACCATCAAGGCCGTACTCGTCGCCACGCTCGGCCGGCCCGGCCCGGGTGACGCATAGTCATACGCCGGGCCGCCGTCTTCCGGGCCGACGCGTGACCGCGCCGGCCCGGAAACGGGCCTCCCGGACCCGGTGTGTAGCGTTTCTCTGACGGTAGTCACGATCTGGTGATAACGTCGGTGGTGTGAGCCCCTTCACCGGTTCCACACCAGCGACCGAACGGTGGCACCACCTCCGGGTCACCCGGCAGGACGGCGTCGCCACCGTCACCTTCGACCGCCCCGAGAAGATCAACGCGCTCACCTTCGGCGCCTACGCCGACCTGCGCGATCTGCTCGCCGAACTGTCCCGCGAGCGTTCCGTGCGCGCCCTCGTCCTGGGTGGCGAGGGCCGCGGCTTCTGCTCCGGCGGAGACGTCGACGAGATCATCGGCGCCACCCTCGCCATGGACACCGCCCAGCTCCTCGACTTCAACCGGATGACCGGCCAGGTGGTCCGCGCGATCCGCGAATGCCCCTTCCCCGTGATCGCCGCCGTGCACGGGGTGGCCGCCGGAGCAGGCGCCGTCCTCGCGCTCGCCGCCGACTTCCGGATCGCCGACCCCACCGCACGCTTCGCCTTCCTCTTCACCCGCGTCGGCCTCTCCGGCGGCGACATGGGCGCCGCCTACCTGCTGCCCCGCGTCGTCGGCCTCGGCCACGCCACCCGCCTGCTGATGCTCGGCGAGCCCGTCCACGCCCCCGAGGCCGAGCGGATCGGCCTGCTCAGCGAACTCACCGAGGAGGGCAAGGCCCACGTACGGGCCGCCGAACTCGCCGCCCGCCTCGCCGCCGGCCCCTCCCTCGCCCACGCCCAGACCAAGGCGCTGCTCACCGCAGAACTCGACATGCCACTGGCCGCGTCGGTCGAGCTCGACGCGGCCACCCAGGCCCTGCTCATGAACGGCCAGGACTACGCGGAGTTCCACGCGGCCTTCACCGGGAGGCGGCCGCCGGAGTGGAAGGGCAGGTAACGCCATGCCGCTCGGCAGCGCATTGCGGGTCGCCGTCGTCGGCGGCGGACCGGGAGGACTGTACGCCGCCGCGCTGCTGGCCCGCCGGGGCCACACCGTGGAGGTGTGGGAACGCAACGCCCCCGACGACACCTTCGGCTTCGGCGTCGTGCTCTCCGACGAGACCCTCGGCGGCATCGAACGGGCCGACACCGTCGTCCACGCCGCCCTCGGCGCCGAGTTCGTGCGCTGGGACGACGTCGACATCGTGCACCGCGGACGACTGCTCACCTCCGGCGGCCACGGCTTCGCCGCCATCGGACGGCGCCGGCTCCTGGAGATCCTGCACGAGCGCTGCGCCTGCCTCGGCGTCCGGCTCCGCTTCCGCACCGAGGCCCCGGACCTCACCGAACTGCGGGCCTCCCACGACCTGGTGGTCGCGGCCGACGGCGTGCACAGCGCGATCCGCGAGGCCGACGCCGCCCACTACCGGCCCACCCTCACCCCCGGCCGCTGCCGCTACATCTGGCTCGCCGCCGACTTCGCCTTCGAAGCCTTCCGCTTCGAGATCGCCGAGACCGAGCACGGCGTCATGCAACTGCACGCCTACCCCTACGCCGCGGACGCCTCCACCGTCATCGTCGAGATGCGCGAGGAGGTCTGGCGGGCGGCCGGCCTCGACCTCTGCGACGAGGACGAGTCGGCGGCCCGCTGCGCCAAGATCTTCAGCGAGGCCCTGCGCGGACGGCCCCTGCACGGCAACCGCTCCGCCTGGACGCAGTTCCGCACCGTCGTCAACGAGCACTGGTCGCACGGCAACGTGGCACTCGTCGGCGACGCCGCGCACACCGCCCACTTCTCCATCGGATCCGGCACCAAACTGGCGGTCGAGGACGCCCTCGCCCTCGCCGAGGCCCTGGACGCGTCCGAAGGGGACGTACCGGCCGCCCTCGCCGCGTACGAGACGGCCCGCCGCCCGGCGGTCGCCAGCACCCAGCGGGCCGCGGCCGCCAGCCGCCGCTGGTTCGAGGAACTCGCCGGATACGTGGACCAGCCCGCCCGGCAGTTCGCCTTCAACCTCCTCACCCGCAGCCGCCGCGTCACCCACGACAACCTGCGGCTGCGCGACGAACGCTTCACCCGGGCCGTGGAACGCGACTTCGGCTGCCCCGACGACGCCACCCCGCCGATGTTCACCCCGCTCACCCTGCGCGGCCTCACCCTGCGCAACCGGGTCGTCGTCTCACCCATGGACATGTACTCGGCCCAGGACGGCATGCCCGGCGACTTCCACCTCGTCCACCTCGGCGCGCGGGCGCTGGGCGGCGCCGGACTGGTCATGACGGAGATGGTCTGCGTCAGCCCCGAAGGCCGCATCACCCCCGGCTGCACCGGCCTCTACACCCGGGAACAGGCCGAAGCCTGGCGGCGGATCACCGATTTCGTCCACACCTCGGCGCCCGGCGCCGCACTCGGCGTCCAGCTCGGCCACTCCGGCCGCAAGGGCTCGACCCGGCTGATGTGGGAGGGCATGGACGACCCCCTCCCCGAAGGCAACTGGCCCCTGGTGGCCGCCTCCGCCCTGCCCTACCGGGAGGGCGTCTCCGCCCTCCCGCGCGCCCTGGACCCGGCGGACCTCACCGCACTGCGCTCCGACTTCGCGGCGGCCGCCGTCCGCGCCGCCGACTGCGGCTTCGACCTGCTCGAACTGCACTGCGCCCACGGCTACCTGCTCTCCGGCTTCCTCTCGCCGCTGACCAACCACCGCACCGACGCCTACGGCGGCTCCCTGGAGAACCGCCTGCGCTTCCCGCTGGAGGTCTTCGACGCCGTCCGCGACGTCTGGCCCGCGGAGCGCCCCATGACCGTGCGACTGTCGGCCACCGACTGGGCGCCCGGCGGCACCACGCCCGAGGAGGCGGTGGAGATCGCCGCCGCGTTCGCCGCCCGCGGCGCGGACGCCATCGACGTCTCCACCGGCCAGGTCGTCGCGGACGAGGCCCCCGAGTACGGGCGCTCGTACCAGACCCCGTACGCCGACCGGATCCGCAACGCGCTCGGCGTCCCCGTCATCGCCGTCGGGGCCATCTCCTCCTGGGACGACGTCAACTCCCTGCTGCTGGCCGGCCGGGCGGACCTGTGCGCCCTCGGCCGCCCCCACCTCTACGACCCCCACTGGACCCTGCACGCGGCCGCCGACCAGTCCTACGAAGGCCCGGCCGCCCCCTGGCCGACCCCCTACCGGGCCGGCAGCCGCAAACCCCCCACGGGCCGGGGCTGACCCCCGCTCGGTCCTCCAACGGCACATGACCCGGGCGGAGGCGGACACCGTTGCCCGTCGGATCGGCCACGTGCAGCGGGACCGGGCCGCGGCGGCACCACCGCAGGGGCGGGGACACGGCGGAGTGTCCCCGCAGGACGAGGCGCAACCAAGGCCGCCCGGCCCGGGACAAAGAGCACGCGCCGAGCCGAGGAGACACTCCGCTGGGGCGCCGCCCCGCCCCGCACACCACCGCCCGGCCGAACCCCCCGCTCCCACCGCCGAGCCCGCGCAGCGCCCCGGTCGGGAGACGCCGAACACCCGCCGAGCATCCCCGCAGGGGACGGGCTACAGGTTCACGAACTCCGCGCCGATGTCCCGCAGGCGGGCGTGGAGTTCGGTGAAGACGGCCGCCGCGCGGTCGCCCGGCCAGTCCGCCGGGAGCAGTTCGCGCGGCAGGCCCGGGTCGGCGTACGGCAGGCGGCGCCAGCTGTCCAGCGCCAGGAGGTAGCCGCGGTAGGCCTCCTCCGGCGTGGGCCGGGGGCCCGACTGGAGCGCCCGCAGGGCCGGCTCGTGCACGTCGAGGAACTCCTCGTGCTGCTTGGCCAGTGCGGCCAGGTCCCACCACCGGGATACCGCCTCGGCGGTCGGGGCGAAGCCGAGGTGGTCGCCCCGGAACAGCTCCACGTACGGCGTCAGGTGCAGCCGCTCCAGCGTGTGGGCCGTCTCCTCGGCCAGCCGGGCCGGGGCGATCCACACGCCCGGCGCCACCGATCCGAAGCCGAGCCCGGCCAGCCGCGAGCGCAGCAGGTGCCGGTTGTGCCGCTCCTGCTCCGGCACGGAGAACACCGCCACCAGCCATGCGTCCGACGGCTCCGGGCTGCCGTAGATGCGGCGGTCGCCGTCGTCCAGGAGCCGGCGGGCCTCGCCGGAGAGCTCGTACGCCGCCGAGCCGTCCGCCGCGCGCGCCGGCAGCAGGAAGCCGCGCCGCTTCAGCCGGGACACCGACGAGCGGACCGACGGCGGGTCGACGCCGGCCGCGCCCAGCAGGCGGACCAGCGCGGACACCGGGACCGGGCCCTCGAAGGCCCGCCCGTAGGCTCCGTAGAACGTGACGATCAGGGATCGCGGGGTGTGCTGCTCGACCACGGCTTCACTCTAGGCCGTCGGACCGGCCGGGTCCCGCTCCTTGATCGCGGAGCCGGAATCGCTGGAGCTTGCCCGTGGCGGTCCGCGGGAGCGCCGGGAGGAAGACGAACGACCGCGGACACTTGTGCGGGGCCAGTTCCGCCCGCATGAAGGCGCGCAGGGCGTCCTCCGTAAGCACCACCCCCTCCCGGGGGACGGTGTACGCCACGACGATCTGCCCGCGCCGCTCGTCGGGGCGGCCGACCACGGCGGCCTCCATCACGTCCGGGTGGCGCAGCAGGGCCTCCTCCACCTCCGGGCCCGCGATGTTGTAGCCCGCCGAGACGATCATGTCGTCGGCGCGGGCGACGTAACGGAAGTAGCCCTCACCGTCGCGTACGTAGGTGTCGCCGGTCAGGTTCCAGCCGTCCCGCACGTACTCCGCCTGGCGGGGATCGGCGAGGTAGCGGCAGCCCACGGGGCCGCGCACGGCCAGCAGCCCCGGTTCGCCGTCGGCGACCGCCCGGCCGGCCCGGTCGACGACACGGGCCTGCCAGCCCGGTACCACCCGACCGGTGGTACCGGGCCGGATGTCCTCGTCGGCGGCGGAGATGAAGATGTGCAGCAGCTCGGTCGCCCCGATGCCGTTGACGATGCGCAGGCCGGTGCGTTCGTACCAGGCCCGCCAGGTGGCGGCCGGCAGGTTCTCCCCGGCCGAGACGCAGCGGCGCAGCGAGGACAGGTCGTACATGCCCACGTCGTACGGGCCGAGGGCGTCCAGCATCGTCCGGTAGGCGGTCGGCGCGGTGAAGAGCACCGTCACCCGGTGCTGCGCGAGGGCGGGCAGCAGCCGACGGGGCACCGCGTCCTCCAGCAGCAGCGCGGACGCGCCGGCGCGCAGCGGGAAGACGACGAGCCCGCCCAGGCCGAAGGTGAAGCCGAGCGGCGGACTGCCCGCGAAGACGTCGTCGGGCCGGGGCCGCAGCACGTGGCGGGAGAAGGTGTCGGCGACGGCGAGCAGGTCGCGGTGGAAGTGCATGCAGCCCTTGGGCCGCCCGGTGGTCCCGGAGGTGAAGGCGATCAGGGCGACGTCGTCGGCGGAGGTCGGGACGGCCGTGAAGGGCCGCCCGGTGTGTCTCTGCGCCAGCCGGAGCAGGTCGTCGGGGGTGCCGCCGCCGTAGGGGGTGATCCGCAGCCCCGGCACCTCGGCCTTCACCAGGTCGTCCAGTACGTCCGCGTGGCACAGGGCGTGCCGCACGCGGGCCATCGCGCACACGGTCGCCAGTTCCTGGGCGCGTTGCTGGGGCAGCACGGTGACGGCCACCGCGCCCGCCTTCATGACGGCGAGCCAGCAGGCGGCGAGCCAGGGGCCGGTGGGGCCGCGCAGGAGCACCCGGTTGCCGGGGACGACACCGAGGTCGGTGGTGAGCACATGGGCGAGGCGGTCCACGCGGTCGCGCAGCCCGCCGTACGTCCACACCGTGCCGGAGCCGTCGCGGAAGGCCGGGCGGCCGGCGCCGTCGGGGCCGAACCGGGCGATGGTGGCGTCGAGCAGCTCGGCACCGCAGTTCAGCCGGTCCGGATAGGCCAGTTCGGGCAGCTCGAAGAGCAGTTCCGGCCAGGCGTCCGCGGGTGGCAGGTGGTCGCGGGCGAAGGTGTCGACGTGAGCGGAAGGCTTGAGGTCCAAGGCGGGTTCGCCCCCCTTGCAGCGGTCCGGAGTGGGGTGGGGCCGGCCGTGCGGTCGTTTCTCCCGGCGACCGCCGGGAGGTACTCCTTGGAGCGTATCGTGATGGTGACGGCAGTCAACAGGACGCGATAGATGCGGGGATGTTCGGATGACCGGATTCGCGCTCGGAGTGGACCAGGAGGAGTGGTGCGGGCGGTTGCGCGCACTGGCGGCGCAGCGGCTGAGGCCGCTGGCGGAGAAGGGGGAACCGGGCAGGGTCAACCGGCCGCTGCTGGCGGCCCTGGGGGAGCTGGGCCTGCTCGGGCGGGTGTTCGCCTCGGGCGCGCTGGAACTGTGCCTGCTGCGGGAGTCCCTCGCCTACGGGTGCACGGAGGCCGAGACCGCGCTGGCCCTGCAGGGGCTGGGGGCGTACCCGGTCCTGCGGGCGGGCGACGAGGCGCAGCGGGAGCGGTGGCTGCCGCAGGTGCGGGCCGGGCGGGCGGTGGCCGCCTTCGCGCTGAGCGAGCCGGGGGCGGGCTCGGACGCGGCGGCGCTGGCACTGGCCGCGGAGCCCGATCCGGCGGGCGGCTGGCGGCTCAGCGGGGAGAAGTGCTGGATCTCCAACGCGCCCGAGGCGGATTTCTACACCGTGTTCGCCCGGACGGGTGAAGGGCCGGGGGCGAAGGGGGTGTCGGCGTTCCTGGTCCCCGCGGACCGCGCCGGGCTGACCGGCGAGCCGCTGGACATGCTCTCCCCGCACCCCATCGGGTCGCTCCGCTTCGACGGGGTGCCGGTCGGCCGTCAGGACCTGCTGGGCGAGCCCGGGCGGGGCTTCCGCGTCGCCATGGACACCCTGAACCTCTTCCGGCCCAGCGTCGGCGCGTTCGCGGTGGGCATGGCCCGGGCCGCACTGGACGCGACGCTCGCCCACACCGCCGGGCGGTCCGCGTTCGGCGGCACGCTGAGCGACCTCCAGGCGGTGGCGCACCGGGTGGCCGAGATGGCCACCCGCACGGAGGCCGCCCGGCTGCTGGTGTACGCGGCGGCGGGCGCGTACGACCGGGGCGAGGCGGACGTGCCGCGCCGGGCGGCGATGGCGAAGCTGCTGGCGACGGAGACCGCGCAGTACGTGGTGGACCACGCCGTCCAGCTGCACGGAGCGGTCGCACTGCGGCGCGGGCACCTACTGGAACACCTCTACCGGGAGGTGCGGGCGCCGCGGATCTACGAAGGGGCGAGCGAGGTGCAGCGCACGATCATCGCGAAGGAGCTGTACGGGGCGCTGGGCGCGGTGCCGGGCCGGGCGTCGGCGCCGGGCCCGGGCGGGGAGGTGGCGGGCCGATGAGCCTTGACCGGATCAACCCGGCGGAGCTGTCCCCGGCTACGGGCTTCTCGCACGCGGTGGTGGCCACGGGCTCGCGGATGGTGTTCCTGGCGGGACAGACCGCGCTGGACGGCGCGGGCAAGGTGGTGGGGGAGACCCTGCCGGAGCAGTTCGAGACGGCCCTGGCGAACCTCCTGTCGGCCCTGGCCGCGGCGGGCGGCGCGCCGGCGGACCTGGCCCGGGTGACCGTCTACGCGGTCGATGTGGCCGCGTACCGGACGCATGCGGCCGAACTGGGCCGGATCTGGCGGCGGGCGGCGGGCCGCGACTACCCGGCGATGGCCGTCATCGGCGTGGTCCGCCTCTGGGACGACCGGGCCCTGGTGGAACTGGACGGGGTGGCGGTCCTCCCGTAGGCGACCCGTACGAGACGCGGGGCGGTGGGGGCCGGTGTGGACTCGCTTGCCCGAGCGGGTCCGGTGACCGGCCCTCCGTGGCAAGCCGATCCCCGTCCTGTGCCCTGCAGGAGGGGCGCCACGGTCAAGGCGTCACCGCCGATGCCCGTTCGGGTGGCTCGCCGCGGGGGGCCGGGTTGCGGGCCATTGCGGTGACCGTCAGGGGGCCCAGCCGGGTCTCGTTCAGCGTGGTGAAGCCGAAGTGCCGGTAGAGCCCGACGTTCGACGGGTCCGCCGTCGTCAGGTGGACCCCCGCCCCGGCGGGGACGGCCGACAGGACGTGGTCGAGCAGGGCGCGGCCGGTCCCGCGGCCCGTGAGGGCCGGGCGTACCCCGGTGAACTCCGGGGTCCAGGACCCCGGCGGCACGCCGCCCTCCGTGGCGCGCAGACGTACTGATGGGGTGTACCGCGAGTACACCCCACCGGTTCAGTCGCGGCCGGACTCCAGGAGGCGGCCCATCCAGTCCTCGATGCCCGCGACCGTGCGCGGCAGCGCGCCCGACATCAGGCGGGCGCCGTCCGCCGTGATCACCAGGTCGTCCTCGATGCGGACGCCGATGCCCCGCAGTTCGGCCGGGAGGGTCTCGTCGTCGGGCTGGAGGTAGAGGCCGGGCTCCACCGTCAGGACCTGGCCCTCCTCCAGGACCCCGTCCAGGTAGGTCTCCGCCCGCGCCTTCGCGCAGTCGTGCACGTCGAGCCCCAGCATGTGCCCGCTGCTGCACAGCGTGTACCTGCGGTGCAGGTCGCCCTCCGCGTCCTTCAGGACGCCCCACTCGGCCAGGCCCTCCGCGATCACCCGCATGCCGGCGCGGTGGAAGTCCCCGAAGCTCGCTCCGGGGCGCAGGGCCGCGATGCCCGCCTCCTGGGCGGCGAGGACCAGTTCGTACACCTGGCGCTGGACGGGTGAGAAGCGGCCCGACAGCGGGAGGGTGCGGGTGATGTCCGCGGTGTAGAGGGTGTCCGTCTCCACGCCCGCGTCCAGGAGGAGCAGTTCGTCGCGGTCGAGCCGGCCGTCGTTGCGGATCCAGTGCAGGGTGCAGGCGTGGGCGCCCGACGCGGCGATCGTCTCGTAGCCGGTGCCGTTGCCCTCGGCCCGGGCGCGCAGGCCGAAGACGCCCTCGATCCAGCGCTCCCCGCGCGGGTGTGCCAGCGCGCGCGGCAGGGCCCGTACGACGTCCTCGAAGCCCGCGGTCGTGTGGTCGACGGCCAGCTGGAGCTGCTCGACCTCCCAGGCGTCCTTCACCAGGCGCAGCTCGGAGAGGGCCGAGGCGAGTTCCGGGTCGGCGGCGGCGTCGCGCCCCGCGGGGGAGCCGAGGGCGTCCAGGTGGTCGCAGCGGATGCCGGTGAGGCGCTCCGCCTCCGCCAGGTCCGGGCGGCGGCCCACCCAGAACTCCCCGTAGCGGCGGTCCCGGTAGAACTCCCCGTCCCCGTCCGCCCGCGGCGAGCGGGGGCGCAGGTACAGCACGGCCTCGTGCGCGTGCGGGCCCGACGGCTCCATGACCAGGACATGGCCCGCCTGGTCCTCGCCGGTGAGGCCGGTCAGCCAGGCGTACGCGCTGTGCGGGCGGAACCGGTGGTCGCAGTCGTTGGAGCGGACCTTCAGCTCGCCGGCCGCAACGATCAGCCGCTCGCCCGGGAAGCGGGCCGAGAGCCGTGCCCGGCGCGCCGGGGTGACGTCGTGGGCCGCGACCCGTGCGGAGGCGGGCAGCAGGGAGGCGGCCCAGTCGCCCGCCATGAACCGGGACAACTCCGGTGACACGGGCCGGTCGTGACTGCCCGTGTTGAGGCGGGCGGGGATGTCGGTCACAGGGGCTCCTTCACGGAAGACGCGAACTTGTGGGCGCACAGGTCTTGTCAGTGCAATTTCACATTACTATGTTACAGCTCACACCGCGGCCTGTTAATCCCCGTCAAACGCCGCGTGAAGCAGGGCAGTTCACGCACCACCCCCCACCTCACACTCTCCGAACAGGAGTTCTCGGTGCTCAAGCACAGAGCTGTGCGCTCTTCCCTCCTCGCCTCCGCCGTAGCGGTGACCCTTCTCGCCACCGCGGCGCAGGGCACCACGCAGGCCGCCGAGTCCGCGGCCCCCGCCGCGTTCACCGGCGCCCCGGCCGCCGCCCCCGCCACCGCGGCCCACGGCCCCACGGGGAACCCTTTCGACGAGGTCGACCGCTTCGCCGACGCGAAGGACAACGCTCCGGCGCCCGCCCCGGCCCCGGGCGGCCTGGACATCTCCGGCCAGGTCCCCGGTGCGGCCCCGGCCAGTGCACCCGCCCAGGATCTGGAGAAGCGGGGCATGGCGGCCAGGTCGGCCCCCACCGCGAAGAGCGTCGCCGCGGGCGTCCCCTGCACCCTCGACGGGATCACGAACCTCACCCCCGAGCAGTTCGCGGACTTCCTCGCCGACCAGGCCGTCCTGGCCGACGGCTGCCTGCGCGGCCTCATCTGGACCTGGGACGCCCGGCTGGCCCCCGTGATGTCGGACGCGCACGTCCAGGCCGTCTCCCGCCGGATATCCGCCCTGGCCGCGGCCCACGACGGCCGCAACTCCTCGCACCTGGAGGAGATGTTCACCTACCTGCACGCCGTCGCCTACCACGACTTCTCACGCGACGAGATCGACGTCACCGACGCCCCGACCACCGCCGCGATACGCAAGGCCATCGACGACTACGGCAACGCCGCCCGGACCTTCGACGTCACCCCCACCAACGCCCGCACCCTGCGCGAGGCCCTCTACGCCGCCGGTCCCGGCCTGCGCCAGCACCAGCTCGGCCTGGTGCAGAAGGTCCTGGCCACCATGGACCCGGCCCACCCGGCCACCCACCTCGACCCCGCCTGGGCGGGCGCCGTGCTCGCCGCGCTCTCCACCAACTACCTCGGCGTCTACCCGGGCAACCAGGACAGCGCCTTCCACGCCGCCGTGGCCGCCGACCCGGCCTACCGCGCCGCCTTCAAGGCCTTCGCCGGCTACACGCACCTCAAGGGCACGGCCAACGCCTGGGTGGTGCGCGACGCGCTCAGCGAGTACGCCCGTTTCGGCCAGGTCCAGGGCCTGCGCGACCAGGTCGTCGCCGACATCGGCGCCCTGCTCGGCCCCCTCAGGGCCGGGTTCGGCGACGGCAGCGAGCCGTGGGCCAAGGTCGTCTCCTGGCTCAACTTCTACCAGGCCTGCGCGCCGTACGGGGTGTGCAAGGAGGACATCGAGAAGCAGCTCTTCCCGTACACCTACACCTACGACAACGGCGCCATCAAGGTCCGCACCGGCCTGGACCGCGCCACCGTCGACCAGCTCTACTACGCGAGCAAGCAGGTCAAGGCCCAGTACCACCGCGTCCTCGGGACCGACCAGCCGCTCGCCGGCGACCCCAACACCACGCTGAACATCGTGCTCTACGGCTCCCGCGCCGACTACGTGAACTACCACCCGATCCTGACCGGCTACGGCACCAACAACGGCGGCATCTACATCGAGAACGGCGCCACCTTCTACACCTACCAGCGCCGCGTCCCGCAGGACTCCTCCCTCACCCTGGAGGAACTCTTCCGCCACGAGTACACGCACTACCTCAACGGCCGCTTCGCCGTCCCCGGCTTCTTCGGTCAGGGCCCCTGGTACGAGAGCGACCGCACCACCGCGATGGACGAGGGCACGGCCGAGTTCTTCGACGGCGCGACCCGCGACGACGGCATAGCCGTCCGCAAGTCCCTCGTGAAGAGCATCATCAGCGACACGGCCGACGGCG
This sequence comes from Streptomyces sp. NPDC090021, assembly GCF_044748225.1. NCBI lineage: Bacteria > Bacillati > Actinomycetota > Actinomycetes > Kitasatosporales > Streptomycetaceae > Streptomyces > Streptomyces sp. NPDC090021. The sequence continues at coordinate 133,318 of NZ_JBIVFO010000002.1, forward strand.
GCCCGCGCATGACCGTCGAGCAGCTGCTGAACGCCACCTACGACGGCGACGGATTCCGCTTCTACAGCTACGCCGGCACGTTCTTCGAGTTCCTGTGGACCGAGAAGCCCACCCTGCTGCGCGAGATGTACACCCACCTGCGGAACAACGACGTCGCGGCCTACGACGCCTGGCGCCACCGGATGGGAGCCGACACCTACCTCCAGCGCGGCTACGACCGCTTCCTGGACGCGCAGATCGCCAAGGTCGACCAGCTCTTCGTACCGAACACCGCCTTCACCCCCAACGACCAGCTGCGCGACTCGGCGCTCGCCTCGGTGAAGTCGGCCTTCGCCTCCGCCACCTACAACACCCCGGACTGCGTGGAGAACGGCGACCCCGGCAAGCGCCGCTTCACCTGTACGGGCCGGATCACCGCGAACCTGAAGAACTGGCGCAACGACGACCAGAACTTCAAGGACATGTCGGAGACGGTCGACTACTTCATCCTCGACCGGGCGGGCGCCGCCTCCAACAACCTCGCCGACATGAACTGCTCCTTCGGTCCGCTGGAGATCTGGAGCAACAAGGTCGCGGGGACCTCCAGTTACAGCTGTGAGGGACCGCTGCGCAGCTGACGGGCTCCGGACCGGTCCCGCGCCCGAGGAGGAGCGCGGGACCGGTCTGGGCAGGCACTAAAGAATGTGACATATTACTGTCGTGCTCAAGAGACACTCTCTGGACGCTGTGATCATCGGAGCCGGCGTCGTCGGGGCGGCCTGCGCCTACTACGCGGCCCGCGCCGGACTCTCCGTGGCCGTGGTCGACCGCGGCGCCGTCGCCGGCGGCACCACCGGCGCCGGCGAAGGCAACCTGCTCGTCTCCGACAAGGAGGCGGGCCCTGAGCTCGACCTCGCCCTGCTCTCCACGCGGCTGTGGACCGAACTGGCCGGGGTTCTCCCGCGGGAGATCGAGTACGAGCCCAAGGGCGGGCTCGTCGTCGCCCCGGACGAGGCCACCGTGAAAGCCCTGCGGAGCTTCGCCGAGGGGCAGCGCGCCGCCGGGGTCGACGCGGTCGAGGTGCCGGCGCACGCCCTGCACGACCTGGAGCCGCACCTGGCCCAGGGCCTCGCGGGGGGATTCCACTACCCGCAGGACGCCCAGGTCCAGCCGGCGCAGGCGGCCGCCCGGCTGCTCGCCGCGTCGGGAGCCGCGGTGTATCCGGGCGAGGAGGTGACGGAGGTGTTGCGGGACCGGGGCGCCGTACGGGGGGTCCGCACCCCGCGCCGCGAACTCCTGGCCCCCGCCGTGGTCAACGCGGCCGGCACCTGGGGCGGACACATCGCCCGGCTCGCGGGTACGGAGCTGCCCGTCCTCCCGCGCCGCGGCTTCGTCCTGGTCACCGAGCCGCTGCCGCGGGTGGTCCGGCACAAGGTCTACGCCGCCGACTACATCGCGGACGTCGCCAGCGGCTCCGCCGCCCTGCAGTCCTCGGCCGTGGTCGAGGGCACCCCCGCGGGGCCGGTCCTGATCGGCGCCACCCGCGAGCGGGTCGGCTTCGACCGGAGCCTGTCGACGCAGGCCCTGCGGCGGCTGGCCTCCCAGGCCGCGGCCCTCTTCCCCGTACTGGGCGGCGTGCGGGTCCTGCGCACCTACCACGGCTTCCGCCCCTACCTGCCCGACCACCTCCCGGCCATCGGCCCCGACCCGCGCAGCCCCGGGCTGCTGCACGCCTGCGGCCACGAGGGCGCGGGCATCGGCCTGGCCCCCGCCACGGGCCTGCTGATCGCCGCCGCCCTGACCGGAGCGGACCCCGCGCTCCCGCTGCACCCCTACCGCCCGGACCGCTTCGGCGGGGACGGACCGGCGGGCTCCGCAGGCGGGCCGACGTGAGGTCCGGCCGGACACCGGCCGACGCGCCGCGTACGCACCCCGCGGGCTCGGGCCGGACCGCCCGGTGCCCCGCCCCGGCCCCACACCACTGCCCGCAGTACGGCTCAGTCCACCCGAGGAGGACCCACTGATGCGCAGCCCCCGTTCCCTCGTGGGCGGCAGCCCGAACGCCCGCTTCACGGTCGACTTCGACGGGCGTGAACTGCCCGCCCTGGAGGGGCAGAGCATCGCAGCCGTGCTCTGGGCCGCCGGGATCCTCGCCTGGCGGACCACCCGCGAGGGCGGCTCGCCGCGCGGGGCGTTCTGCGGGATCGGCAGCTGCTACGACTGCCTCGTCACCGTCAACGGCCGGCCGAACCAGCGCGCCTGCCTGCTCCCGGCCCGGCCGGGGGACGCCGTCACCACCCAGGAGGGAACCGGCCGTGCCGACCTCGCCGTCTGACCCCACCGGCCGGCGGCCCGCCGCGGGGCCGACCGACGCTCCGTCCCGGTCCGGGGAACGGCCCCGGTCCACGCGGCCGTCGGACGACGGCGCGCGGTCCGCGCCCGCCGGGCCGGCTGCGCCCGCCGGTGCCGCGTCCGTCGGGCCGGGTGTGCCCGCCGGGTCCGCGCCCGTCGGGCCGGGTATGCACGCCGGGTCCGCGCCCGTCGGGCCGGGTATGCACGCCGGGGCTGCGCCCGTCGGGCAGGCTGCGCGCGTCGGGCAGGCTGCGCGCGCTGGGGCGGGTGCGCCCGCCGGGTCCGCGCCCGTCGGGCCGGGTGCGCACGCCGGGTCCGCGTCCGTCGGGCAGGCGGCGCCCGCCGGGCCGGGTGTGCCCGCCGGGCCCGGTGTGCACGCCGGTGCCGCGCCCGCCGGGCCGGCCGCGCCCGCCGGGGCGGGTCCGGTGGACCTCGCCGTCGTCGGGGCCGGCCCGGCCGGGTTGGCCGCGGCCGTCACCGCCGCCGGGCTCGGCCTGCGGGTCGCCGTCCTCGACGCGGGCGACCGCCCCGGCGGGCAGTTCTACCGCCACCCCGCGCCGGGGCTGGGCGCGGACCGCCCCGAGGCCCTGCACCACGACTGGACCGAGTTCGCGACCCGCGAAGCCGCCCTGCGCGCCCACGAGTCGGCCGGCCGGATCACCTACCTCCCGCTCCACCACGTGTGGACGGTCGTCCCGGGCGGGGCGCCTTCGGCCGAAGCGGAAGCCGGGCACCCCGCGCCCGGCCGGAAGAGTGTTGCCGAGCCCGCCACGGAGTGGACCCTGCACGCCGTCGCCGGCCACGCCCCCGACGAGCGGGCCGTGACCGTCACCGCCCGCGCCGTGCTCATCGCCACCGGCGCCCACGAGCGGCAACTGCCCTTCCCCGGCTGGACCCTGCCCGGAGTGGTCGGGGCCGGCGGGGCGCAGGCCATGCTCAAGGGCGGCCTGGTGCTGCCCGGCAAGCGCGTGGTGGTCGCCGGGAGCGGGCCGCTGCTGCTGGCGGTCGCCGGATCGCTCGCCGCCGCCGGAGCCACCGTGCCCGCCGTGGTGGAGGCCGCCGCCTACACCGCGTACGCGGGCCGGGTTCCCACCCTGCTGCGCAACCCGGGCAAGCTCGTCGAGGCCGCCTCCTACGGCGGGGCACTGGCCCGGCACCATGTCCGGCTGCTCACCCGGCACGCCGTCACCGAGGCCCACGGCACCGGCCGGATCGAGGCCGTCACCGTGGCCCGGCTCGACCGCGACTGGCGTCCGCTGCCCGGCACCGCCCGCCGGATCCCCTGCGACGCGCTCGCCGTCGGCCACGGGCTCGTGCCCCAGCTCGAACTCGCCACCGGACTCGGCTGCGCCACCCGGCCGTCCCCCGACGGCACCGTAGCCCTGGAGGTGGACGCCGAACAGCGCACCTCGGTCCCCGGCATCTGGTCCGCGGGGGAGACCGGCGGTATCGGCGGGGCCCAGCTGGCGCTGACCGAGGGCGAGCTGGCCGCGCACTCCGTCGCGGCCGCGCTGCGGCCCGCGGCGGACACCCCCCGCACCGGCCGCCCCGAACGGCTCGCCCGCCGCCGTGCCCGGCTGCGCGCCTTCGCCGACGCCATGGCCGCCGCCCACCGCCCCGGCGAGGGCTGGACCGGCTGGCTGCGGGACGACGCCGTCGTCTGCCGCTGCGAGGAGGTCCCGGCCGGCCGGATCCGCGAGGCGGCCGAGGACCTCGGGGCGCGGGACGCCCGTACCGTCAAGCTGCTCACCCGGGCCGGCATGGGCTGGTGCCAGGGCCGGATGTGCGGCCCGGCCGTCGCGGCCCTGGCCGGGGCGGAGCCCGCGGCGGACCGCAGGCCCTTCTCCTGCCCGGTCCCGCTGGGCCATCTCGCCGAACTACCCGCCACCGACCGCTGATCAGGGGTGCCGCGGCCCTTGTGGCCGCACCGCACCCACTAGTAAAATGTCACACACCACACTAGGGAGCCTCTCATGACCAACGCGCACATCCCCGCGCCCCGCACCCGTCCCTGGCACGGAATCATGGTCGCCACCGCGCTCCCCCTGCGCGAGGACCTCACCGTCGACCACGACGCCTACGCCGAGCACGTGGCCTGGCTGATCGCCAACGGCTGCGACGGCGTGGTCCCCAACGGCTCCCTCGGGGAGTACCAGACCCTCACCGACGAGGAGCGGGCGCGCGTCGTGCGCACCGCCGTCGAGGCGGCCGGGGACGGCGCCCGCGTCATGCCCGGCGTAGCCGCCTACGGCAGCGCGGAGGCCCGCCGCTGGGCCGACCAGGCCGCCGAGGCCGGTGCGGGCTCCGTGCTCCTGCTGCCGCCCAACGCCTTCCGCGCGGACGAGGAGACCGTACGCGCCCACTACGCCGAGGTCGCCCGCGCGGGGCTGCCCGTCGTCGCGTACAACAACCCCATCGACACCAAGGTGGACCTGGTCCCGTCCCTGCTCGCCCGGCTGCACGCCGACGGATCCATCGTCGCCGTCAAGGAGTTCAGCGGCGACGTGCGCCGCGCCTACGAGATCGCCGAGCTCGCCCCGGGCCTGGACCTGCTCATCGGTGCCGACGACGTCCTCCTCGAACTCGCCCTCGCCGGGGCCGTCGGCTGGATCGCCGGCTACCCCAACGCCCTGCCGCGCTCCTGCGCCACCCTCTACCGGGCCGCCGTCGCCGGTGACCTGGAGACCGCCCTGCCGCTGTACAAGTCCCTGCACTCGCTGCTGCGCTGGGACTCCAAGACCGAGTTCGTCCAGGCGATCAAGCTCTCCATGGACCTGGCGGACCGCCCCGGCGGCGCCACCCGACCGCCGCGCTTCCCGCTGACCGGCGACACCGAGGCGGCCGTCCGCGCCGCCACCGAGAAGGCCCTGGCCGAGGGCCTCAACTAACCAGCCGGAGGGGACACCTGATGCGCACGCGCCACGTCTACCACGCGGTGGACTCGCACACCGAGGGCATGCCGACCCGGGTGGTCACCGGGGGAGTCGGGGTGATCCCCGGTGCCACCATGGCCGAGAAGCGGCTCCACTTCATCGAGCACATGGACCACGTCCGGACCCTGCTCATGTACGAGCCGCGCGGGCACTCCGCGATGAGCGGTGCCATCCTGCAGCCCCCGACCCGCCCCGACGCCGACTACGGCGTCCTCTACATCGAGGTGTCGGGCCTGCTGCCCATGTGCGGGCACGGCACCATCGGGGTGGCCACCGTCCTGGTCGAGACGGGCATGGTGCCCGTCGTCGAGCCGGTCACCACCGTCCGGCTCGACACCCCGGCCGGGCTGGTGAGCGTCGACGTACGGGTGGAGGACGGGGCGGCCACCGCCGTCACCCTCACCAACGTCCCCTCCTTCAGCGTCGGCCTCGACCTCAAAACCGAGGTGCCCGGCCACGGCACGGTCACCTACGACCTCGCCTACGGCGGCAACTTCTACGCCTTCGTCGAACTCGACGCCCTCGGCCTGCCCTTCGACCGCGCCCGCGGGGACGACCTGCTCGCCGCCGGGCTGGCCGTCATGGACGCGATCAACGCCGGCCCGGACCGGCCCGTCCACCCCGAGAACCCCTCCATCGCCGGAGTCAAGCACGTCTACCTCGCCGCGCCCGGCTCCGACGCCCGCCGCTCCCGGCACGCCATGGCCATCCACCCCGGCTGGTTCGACCGCTCGCCCTGCGGTACGGGGACCAGCGCGCGGATGGCCCAGCTGCACGCCCGGGGCCTCCTCGAACTCGACACCGACTTCGTCAACGAGTCCTTCATCGGGACCGAGTTCACCGGCCGCCTGGTCGCGCGGACCACCGTCGGCGGACTGCCCGCCGTGGTCCCCACCGTCACCGGGCGGGCCTGGATCACCGGCACCGCGCAGTACTTCCTCGACCCGTCCGACCCCTTCCCCGGAGGCTTCCTGCTGTGAACACCGTTCGAACGGTGGACTACCACACCGCCGGCGAGCCGTTCCGGATCGTCGACACCGCCGCCGCGGGCATGCCGCCCGTCCCCGGCGACACCGTCGCCGAGCGCTGTGCCACCGCCATCGGTCCGGGCGGATCGGGGACCGCGCCGCGCCGCGGCCCGCTGGACGACGTACGGCGGATGCTCGTACAGGAGCCGCGCGGACACGCCGGTATGTACGGCGGGTTCGTGGTGCCGCCCGACGACGACGGGGCCCATCTCGGGGTGCTGTTCTGGCACAAGGACGGCTGGTCCACGGCCTGCGGGCACGGCACCATGGCCCTCGGGGTCTGGGCCGTGGACAGCGGCCGGGTCCCCGCGCCGGACGACGGGGACGTCCCGGTGCGGATCGACGTACCGTCCGGGCGGGTCACCGCCACCGTCCACCGCGGCGGCGGCCGCACCACCGGGGTCACCTTCCGCAACGTGCCGGCCCGGGTGAGCGCCCGCAAGGTCCCCGTCGCCACCTCGCTCGGGCTGGCCGAGGCGGACATCGCGCACGCCGGCGCCTGCTACGCCTCCGTCCGCGCCCGCGACCTGGGCCTGGAGGTCTCGCGCGCCACACTGCCCGAGCTGCTGCGCGCCGGGCAGGAGATCCGCGCCGCCCTCGCCGCCCATCCCGCCACCTGGCATTCCGACGGCCCGCTGCTGTCCGGGGTCTACGGGGTGATCCTGCACGAGGAGCTGCCCGACACCCCGTTCGGGCCGCACCAGCGCAACGTCACGGTCTTCGCCGACGGACAGATCGACCGCTCGCCCTGCGGCTCGGGCACCTCGGCGCGGCTCGCGCTGCTCGCCGAGGACGGACGGCTCGGCCCGGGCGAGGACCTGCTGCACGAGTCCGTCACCGGCACCGTGTTCACCGGCCGGATGCTTCAGGGCGGGGTCACCGAGGTCACCGGCACCGCCTACCGCACCGGTGAACACGCCTTCGCCGTGGACCCGTACGACGCGCTCGGCACCGGATTCCTGCTGTGACGGGGATACCCCAGCTCGACGCCGCGGCCGTGGCCCGGGCTCTCGGCCCGGCCGCGGCCGCCGACGCCCTGGCCGCCGCCCTGCGCGGCGGCCTCGACCCCGAGGGCTGCCCGCCGCGCTCCGCGATCGGCGTGCCGGGCGACGGCGAACTGCTGCTGATGCCGGCCGCGTCGGGGGCGTACGCCGGGGTGAAGATCGCCGGGGTCGCGCCCGGGAACCCGGCCCGCGGACTGCCCCGCATCACCGGCTCCTACCTCCTGCTGGACGGGCCCACCCTGCGCCCGCTGGCCCTGCTCGACGGTGCGGCCCTGACCTCCCTGCGCACACCGGCCGTCTCCGCCCTCGCGCTGCGCCACCTGGCCCCGGCCGGAGGGCCGTCGCGGCTGGTGATCTTCGGCTCCGGACCGCAGGCGTACGGGCACCTGGAAGCGGTCCGCGCCGAACGGGAGTTGGCCGGGGTCGTGGTCGTCGCCCGCAGCCGGGAGGGGGCCGAGCGTCTCGTCGCACACGCCCGCACCCTGCGGCTGGCCGCCAGGACCGGAACGCCGCAGGACGTGGCCGACGCCGATCTCGTCGTCTGCTGCACCACGGCTCGCGAGCCGCTCTTCGACGGGCGGCTGGTGCGGCCCGGCGCCGTGGTCGTGGCCGTCGGGTCGCACGAGCCGACCGCCCGCGAGACCGACACCGCCCTCGTGCGACGCGCGGCGGTGTACGTGGAGTCGCGGGCGGCGGCCCTGCGGGAGGCCGGTGATCTGCTCGTCCCGGAGGCGGAGGGGGCCATCGGGCCGGGCCACATCACCGGCACGCTCGCGGACCTGGTCGCCGGACGACTGCCGGGGGGAGGGGAACGGAGTTGTCCACAGCTCTTCAAGAGCGTGGGCATGGCCTGGGAAGATCTTGCCGTGGCGGTCGCGCTGTACGAGGCCGCTGCAGTGTGAGCAGCGCAACGTGACATTGTACGCTGGTCCTCTGCTCATCGGCAGGCGTAGGGGTCTCGGAGGAAACGCAATGGGTGACCTGAAGCAGCACAGCCTCATCAAGGCCCAGGAGCGGCTCCGCGACCAGGTCGGGCACGCCCTCCGAGCCGCGCTGATAGCGGGGGAACTGCGCCCCGGCAGCGTCTACTCCGCGCCCGGCCTCGCGGCCGAGCTGGGCGTGTCGGCCACCCCGGTGCGCGAGGCGATGCTCGACCTCGCGCGGGAGGGCCTGGTCGAGCCCGTGCGCAACAAGGGCTTCCGGATCACCGAGGTCAGCGAGCGCGACCTCGACCAGTACACCGAGCTGCGCACCATGATCGAGGTGCCGACCATCGGCCGGATCACGAAGACGGCCACGGCCGAGCAGCTGGAGGAACTGCGCCCCATCGCGCAGGAGATCGTCACCAGCGCCCGGGAGCACAACCTCATCGGCTACCTGGAGGCCGACCGCCGCTTCCACCTCACGTTGCTGGGTCTCGCGGGCAACGAACGACTCGTGGAGACGGTCGGGGACCTCCGCAAGCGCTCCCGCCTGTACGGTCTGACCGGCCTGGACGAGGCGGGCAAGCTGGTCTCCTCCGCCGAGGAGCACCTGGAGCTGCTGGACCTGATGATCAGCGGGGACGCCAAGGCGGCGGAGGCCTGCATGCAGCGGCACCTCGGCCATGTCCGTTCCCTCTGGGCCCAGGGCCGCGACGAACCGGTCGGCCGCACCCCGGGCCGCCTGGGGTCCGGCGTCTGAGTGGCCGAACCACGGCCGGGAGCGCTGCCGCTCCCGGCCGTTTCGTCGTGCCACGACGCCAGGTGGCCACGGCACCACCTGGCGTCGTGCGTGGCGGCAGAGCCGCCCCGCCCGTACCGCCCGGGAGCTTCAACCGGACCCGGGGCGGCCGGATTTGGACACGGCTGGGTAACGGGAGTCCCAGCCCCTTGTCAGTGCAATTTCACATTACTATGTTACCGGTCACATCGCAGAGTCGCAGGCCGTAGAGCGTGCCCCTTCCTGGAGTGACCCATGACCAAGCGCACCCAACTCGCCCTCGCCACCGCCCTGGTGGCCGCACTCGCAGTCGGCGCCTCGGGCTGCTCCGGCACCACGAAGGGCTCGGCCGGGGCCGGCGCCGGCGCCGCGAACCCGGCCGCCGCCAACGACGGCAAGATCCTCGGCGGTACCCCGGTCAAGGGAGGCACCCTCACCGTCCTGTCCAACCAGGACTTCGCGCACCTCGACCCCGCCCGCAACTGGACGATGCCGACCATGGACTTCGGCACCCGCCTGCTCTACCGCACGCTCGTCACCTTCAAGGCCGAGCCCGGCAAGGCGGGCAGCGAGCTGGTCCCCGACCTCGCCACCGACCTCGGCACCCCCTCCAACGGCGGCCGCACCTGGACCTTCACCCTCAAGGAGGGCGTCAAGTACGAGGACGGCACCCCGGTCAGGGCCCAGGACATCAAGTACAACGTCGAGCGCTCCTTCGCCCCCGACCTCACCGGCGGCCCCGACTACGCCGCCCAGTACCTGGCAGGCACCGAGGGCTACAAGGGCCCGCTCCAGGGGCAGCACCTCGACTCCGTGAAGACCCCCGACGACCGCACGATCGTCTTCGAACTGAAGCGGCCCGTCGCCGAGTTCTCCGCCACCGCGACCCTGCCCACCTTCGCCCCGGTGCCCCAGTCCCAGGAGAAGGGCACCCAGTACGACGCCCGCCCCTTCTCCTCCGGCCCCTACAAGATCGAGTCGTACGACCGCGACAAGAAGCTGGTCCTCGTCCGCAACGAGCACTGGGACCCGGGCACCGACACCGTCCGCAAGGCCTACCCGGACAAGTTCGTGGTCGTCATGGGCCTCAAGGGCGGCCAGATCGACGACCGGATCATCGCAGGCGAGGGTGCCGACGCCTCCACGGTGCAGTACTCCGACATGCGCCCCGAGAGCGCCCCCAAGGTGCTGCCCAAGCCCGAGGTCAAGGCCCGGCTGCTCGCCGAGTCCCAGGGCTGCACGGAGATGCTCCACCTGAACAACTCCCGCGCCCCCTTCGACGACCCCAAGGTCCGCCAGGCCATGCAGTACGCCGTCGACAAGGAGGCCGTCGTCACCGCGGGCGGCGGCCCGGCCCTCAACGAGGTCGCCACCGCCTACCTGCCCCCGGCTCTCTCCGGCGGCAAGCAGGCCGACACCCTGAAGATCCCCCCGGCGGGCGACCCGGCCAAGGCCAAGGAACTCCTCAAGGCCGCCGGCAAGGAGACCCTGAAGGTCTCCCTCTCCGTCTCCACCGGCGACAAGGGCAAGGCCGAAGCCATCCAGCAGGGCCTGTCCCGCGCGGGCATCGAAGTCGTCATCGACACCGTCGACCCGGGCGCCTACTACGACGTGATCGGCGACCTGTCCACCACCCCCGACATGACCCTCAGCGGCTGGTGCCCCGACTACCCCTCCGGCTCCACCTGGATCCCCTTCGTCTTCGACGGACGCACCATCAAGGAGAAGGGAAACCAGGGCAACTACAGCCAGTTCCGCGACGAGGAGGTCATGAAGCGGATCGACGAGATCAACGCCATGGCCGACGCCCAGCAGGCCAACCAGGCCTGGATCGACCTCGACGCGGCCCTGATGGCCAAGTCCCCGAACGTCCCGCTCCTGCTGGAGCGCAAGCCGCTCCTCATCGGCACCAACATCGCGGGGGCCTTCGGCCACCCCGTGTGGACCGGCACCATCGACTACGCGACGGTCGGCCTCAAGGACCCCTCGAAGAGCCAGGGCTGAGGAACCCGGAGCCCTCGAACCCATGACCACCACCGCCCCCGACACCGCCGACCCCGGCACCGCCGCGGACCGGTCCGCGGCGGCCCCCGGCAGCAGTCCCTGGCAGCTCGCCCGACGCGAACTCCGCCGCCGCCCCGCCGTCCGCGTCAGCCTCTGCATCGTCCTGCTCTTCGTCCTGATGGCCGTCGGCGCCCCCTGGCTGGGCGCCCTCGGCGGCTGGTCCCCGCACGAGTTCGACAAGAGCGCCGTGGACCCGTACCTGGGGGGCCAGCCACTCGGCGCACTCGGCGGGATCAGCCCCGAGCACTGGCTCGGCGTCGAACCCGTCACCGGCCGCGACCTGTACGCCCGCGTCGTCCACGGCGCCCAGGTCTCCCTCCTGATCGCCTTCGCCGCCACCACCATCGTGGTCCTCGCCGGCACCGCCGCCGGGATCGCCGCCGGCTACTTCGGCGGCCGCACCGACACGGTCCTGTCCCGGCTCATGGACCTGACCATGTCCTTCCCCTCCCTCATCTTCATGATCGCGCTGCTGTCCGTGGCCAAGGACGTCAACCGGATCGTCCTCATGACCGCCGTCATCGGGATCTTCGGCTGGCCCGGCATCGCCCGCGTGGTCCGCGGCCAGACCCTCTCCCTCAAGCACCGCGAGTACGTCGACGCCGCCCGCGTGGGCGGCGCCGGCCCCTGGCGGATCCTGACCCGCGAGATCCTCCCCGGCGTGGCCGGCCCGGTCATCGCCTACACCACCCTGCTCATCCCCGGAATGATCAGCACCGAGGCCGCCCTCAGCTACCTCGGCGTCGGCGTCCGCCCACCCACCCCCTCCTGGGGCCAGATGATCGCCGAGTCCGTCGCCTACTACGAGACCGACCCCATGTACTTCGTCATCCCCAGCGTCTTCCTCTTCCTCGCCGTGCTCGCCTTCACCCTGCTCGGTGACGCGCTGCGCGACATCCTCGACCCGAGGGGCGGCCGCACATGATCGCCTACCTCGCCCGCCGGCTGCTGGCCCTCGCCGGCGTGCTCCTCGCCATCGCGGCCGTCACCTTCCTCATCTTCTACGTCCTGCCCGCCGACCCGGCCGCCGCGGCCTGCGGCAAGACCTGCAGCACCGAACGCATCGCGGACGTACGCCAACACCTGGGCCTCGACCAGCCCCTGTGGAAGCAGTTCGCCGACTTCCTCACCGGCATCTTCACCGGCCGCACCCTCGGCACCGGCCAGTACGCCGTCTCCTGCGACTTCCCCTGCCTGGGCTACTCGTACGAGAGCTCCCTGCCCGTGTGGGACCTGCTCATGGACCGGCTCCCGGTCTCCGCCTCCCTCGCCCTCGGCGCCGCCGTGCTGTGGCTGCTCCTCGGCCTCGGCGCCGGGGTCACCGCCGCCCTGCGCAAGGACACCGCCACCGACAAGGCCCTGATGGTCGGCGCCGTCGCCGCCGCCTCACTGCCCGTGTACTTCACCTCGGTCATGCTCATCTACGGCATCATCCGCATCGCCGGACTGCTGCCCTACCCCACCTACCAGGCCTTCACCGACAACCCGCTCGGCTGGGCCTCGAACCTGCTCCTGCCCTGGACCGCGCTCGCCCTGCTCTACGCCGCCATGTACGCGCGCCAGAGCCGGGGTTCGATGATCGAGGCGATGGCCGAGCCCTACATCCGTACCGCCCGGGCCAAGGGCATGCCCGAGCGGACGGTCGTGGTCAAACACGGCCTGCGCTCCGGCATGACGCCCATCCTGACCATCTTCGGCATCGACCTCGGAGGCCTCCTCGCCGGCGCCGTCATCACCGAGTCGATCTTCGGACTCCCCGGTATCGGCAGGCTCTTCTACGGCGCCCTGGTCAACTCCGACCAGCCCGTGGTCCTCGGCGTCACCCTCCTCGCGGCCTTCTTCATCGTCGTCGCCAACCTCGTCGTCGACCTCCTGTACGCCGTCATCGACCCGAGAGTGAGGTACTGATGACGACCACCGCCGCCCCGCTCCTCGACGTACGCGACCTGCGCGTCACCTTCACCACCCCCCGGGGGACCGTCCGGGCCGTCGACTCCGTCGGCTTCACCGTCGAGGCCGGCCGCACCCTCGGCATCGTCGGCGAATCCGGCTCCGGCAAGTCCGTCACCTCGCTCGCCGTCATGGGCCTGCACCGCGGCCCGGTCGAGGTCACCGGCTCCGTCGCGCTCGCCGGACGGCCGCTCGTCGGCCTGAGCGAGCGCGAGCTCGGCAAGATCCGCGGCCGACGGATGGCCATGATCTTCCAGGACCCGCTCTCCAGCCTGCACCCCTACTACACCGTCGGCGAGCAGATCGCCGAGCACTTCCGCGTGCACTTCAAGGCCGGCCGCGCCGCCGCCCGCAGACGCGCCGTCGACATGCTCGGCGAGGTCGGCATCCCCGAACCGGCCCGCCGGGCCGGGGAGTACCCGCACCAGTTCTCCGGCGGCATGCGCCAGCGCGCGATGATCGCCATGGCCCTGGCGTGCGAGCCCGACCTGCTGATCGCCGACGAACCGACCACCGCCCTGGACGTCACCGTGCAGGCACAGATCCTGGAACTGATCGCGAGGCTCCAGCAGGAGCGCGGTCTCGGCGTCGTCATGATCACCCACGACCTGGGCGTGGTCGCCCGCGTCGCCCACGAGGTCCTGGTCATGTACGGCGGCAGGGCCGCCGAACAGGCCCCGGTCGACGCTCTGTTCGCCGACCCCGCCCACCCCTACACCCGCGGTCTGCTCGACTCGCTGCCCCGCCTCGACACCGGCGACGACGAACCGCTCCCCTTCATCCCCGGCTCCCCGCCGTCCCTCCTCGCGCCCGCCCCCGGCTGCGCCTTCGCACCGCGCTGCCCGCTGGCCGCCGAACGCTGCACCGACGTACGGCCCGGCCTCGCGGCGTACGGGGACGGCGTCGGCCGCACGGTGGCCTGCCACTTCGCCGGGGCCCGCACCACCCAGGAGGCGGCCCGATGACCGAGACCACCACCGCGGCCACCGCCGGGAGCGCGCCCGGCACCCCCGCACCGCTGCTGTCCGTACGGGACCTGACCATGACCTTCCCCGGCCGGCGATCCGCGACCGGGCGCCGGGGGGCGCCCGTGCGCGCCGTCGACGGGGTCTCCTTCGACCTGCCGGCCGGGCGGACCCTCGGCCTGGTCGGCGAGTCGGGCTGCGGCAAGTCCACCACCGGGCGGATGCTCGTACGGCTGCTGCAGCCCACCTCGGGCCGGGTCGTCCTCGACGGCCAGGACATCAGCCGACTCTCCCAAGGGGCCCTGCGCCCGCTGCGGGGGAACATCCAGATGGTCTTCCAGGACCCGCACTCCTCGCTGAACCCCCGCCAGACCGTGGCCCGGATCATCTCCGAACCGCTGCTGGTGCAGGGCCGGAGCGCGGGGGACGCCCGGCGCAGGGCCGCCGAGCTGATGGAACTCGTCGGACTGATCCCGGAGCACATCGACCGCTACCCGCACGAGTTCTCCGGCGGCCAGGCCCAGCGCATCGGCATCGCCCGCGCGCTGGCCACGAGCCCCCGGCTGATCGTCGCGGACGAGCCGGTGTCCGCGCTCGACGTCTCCGTCCAGGCGCAGATCGTCAACCTGATGGAGCGGCTGCGCGCCGAACTCGGCCTCGCCTACGTGTTCATCGCGCACGACCTGTCGGTGGTCAAACGGGTCAGCGACCGGGTCGCCGTCATGTACCTCGGCCGGATCGTCGAGATCGGGGACAAGGCGTCCCTCTATGAGAACCCCCAGCACCCGTACACCCGGGCGCTGTTGTCCGCCGTACCGCTGCCCGACCCGGCGGCGGAGCGGCGGCGGGAGCGGATCGTGCTGCTCGGCGACCCGCCGAGCCCGGCCGCCCCACCTGCGGGCTGCACCTTCCACCCGCGCTGCCCGAAGGCGCAGGAGATCTGCCGTACGGAGCGGCCGCCGCTGCGGCCTGCCGCCTCCCGCGAGGTGGCCTGTCACTTCCCGGGTGACTGACGGGGATCACGGGAAGAAGGGGGACCCGGGGCCGACACAACCGGCCCCGGGTCCCTGCGTTACCGGATGTCCCCCCGGTCCCCCGTGACATCACGCACCACGAATGCCCCAGGGGTGGACATGACATCGAGTAGCGGCGGCTTCGCGGTGCAGTAGCAGGAACTGGCCGCCCGCTACGACGGTGGACCGGGCCGGCTGCGGCGCTGGTGGTACGCGCCGGTCGTCGCGCTGGTCCTCACCGGGCTGGTCCGCATGGTGTTCGCACCGCGCCCCTGACCGCCCCGTCGGCGGGGCGGTCGGGAGCGGGCATCACCGGGCGAGTTCGCGGCGGAAGAACTCCAGTTCCAAGGCCATGATCTTCTCGCGGGTGCCGCCCGGGGTCATGTGGGTGACGCTCGGCAGCGCGAGCAGCTGGTGGGGGCGGCCCGCGTCCGTCAGGGCCTGCGACAGCCGCAGGGTGTGCGAGGGATGGACGTTGTCGTCGGCCAGACCGGTGACCAGCAGCAACGGCCGGGACAGCTTCGGGGCGTCGGGCAGGAGCGAGTCCCGCTCGTAGACCTCCGGGTGCTCCTGCGGCAGGCCCAGGTACCGCTCGGTGTACGCGGTGTCGTAGTGCCGGAAGTCGGTGGGCGCGGCCCCGGCGGCCGCGGCGTGGAAGACGTCGGGGCGGCGCAGTACCGCCATCGCCGACAGGTAGCCGCCGTACGACCAGCCGCGGACGCCGACCCGGCCCAGGTCGAGGTCGCCGTGGCGGGCGGCCAGCGCGTGCAGCGCCGCGACCTGGTCGTCGAGGGTGACCTCGGAGAAGCCGCGGTACATGGCGTGGGTGTGGGCGGGGGAGACGTGCGCCGTGCCGCGGTTGTCCACGGTCACCACCGCGAAGCCCTGGTCGGCCCACCACTGGCGGTGCTGCCAGCGGCGCGGGTCGGCGGTGATGTCCTGGGCGCCGGGGCCGCCGTAGCTGTCCATCAGGACGGGCAGCTTCCGCCCGGGGACGTGCCCGCGGGGCAGCACGAGCGCGGTCGGGACGGCGTGCTCGGTGACCCGCTCCAGGACCGGGGAGACCCGGTACGGCAGCGGCTGGGACAGGTCGACGGGGCTCAACTCCCGCCCGTCGGGGGTGCGTACGGTGCGCCGGACACCGTCGGTGTCGGCGGAGGTCAGCAGCAGGTACCCGGCCGAGGCGGTCACGCCGTGGACTCCCGGCCCGTCCGTGAGCGGGGTCGTCTCCCCGGTGGCGGTGTCCAGCAGCAGCACCTGCTGTCCGGCCGGGTCGCGCAGCCCGGCCTCGATCAGCAGCCGGCCCTCGTGGATCCCGGCCACCCGGCGGACCTGGACGTCGTTCCCGGTGAGCGGGACCCCGTCCACGGCGAGGCCGCGGGCGGCCCCGTCGGGGGTGTCGGCCGCGGTCAGCACCCGTCCGTCGGGCAGCCGGGCCGGGGTGCCGGGGAGGGGGTCCACCCACTGCGGGTGCGTGGTGCGGGAGAGCTCCCGGGTGCGGCCGGTGGCCGGGTCGGCGGAGAGCAGCAGCACCGTCTGCTGGAGCCGGTCCTGGACCGTCAGGAGGACCTCGTCGGCCGACTCCCAGCCCGCGTCGGAGACGTACGGGAAGGCCTCGGCGTCCCATGCGATCCGTGTCCGGGTCCCGTCCGGGCCGAGCACCCACAGCTGGACGTCGGCGTTGGGCCCGCCGGCCTCCGGGTAGGCGAAGTCCTCGGCCGGCAGCTCGGGGTGGGCGGGGTCGGCGAACCACCGACGCTGGAGGGCGGATTCGTCGACGCGGGCGGCGAGCAACGTGACCGAGTCGGGGGACCACCAGTGGCCCCGGGAGCGCCCGAGCTCCTCGGCGGCGGCGAATTCGGCCAGGCCCCACCGGGCTCCGTCGTCGGGGCTGACCCGGCCGCCCGGGGCGACGTACAGGGCGTCGTCGGCGACGTACGCGGTGCGCGTGCCGTCGCCGCCCGGCCGGGGGTCGAGCGCGGGGCCGGCGGCGGGGATCTCCCGGAGGGTTGCGGCGCCGTCGGCGGTGACCTCGTAGAGCCGTCCGTACAGCGCGAAGGCGGCGCGCCGTCCGTCAGCGGAGAGGGCGTACGAGCCGATCCCGGAGGCCGCGAGCCGGGTCCGTTCGCGCAGCCGGCGCTCGGCGGCGGGGAGGGGGCCGGGCTCGGGGCACAGCTCGCGGGGATCGGCAAGCCGGATCTCTGCGCCGGTGGTGGTATCGAGCACCCAGAGGCTGTCGTAGGCGTCGGCGGGTCCGGTGGACCGGAGGAACCAGAGCAGCCGGCCGTCGTCCCCGAAGGACAGTGCCCGCGGGGCGCCGTGGGTGAATCGGGCCGTGCTCGCGGAGAGCGTGAGGAAGTCATCCATGATCGAAGTGTGACATGTGAAATGTCACCTACACTAGGCCGTTCGAGTGGTGGCCCCAGGGGGGCGGGCTTAGCGTCGGGAGGGTGGACCCGAACGCTACGCCGAGCAGCAGACGGACCGGCGGCAACGACGGCGCGGTCCGAGGGAGCGGCAACGGACTCGCCCTGTTCGTCATCGCGTCCTGCCAACTCATGGTGGTTCTCGACATCACGATCGTGAACATCGCGCTACCGCACATCCAGACCGCGCTGGACTTCTCCACCGAGAGCCTCTCCTGGGTCGTCAACGCCTACACCCTCGCCTTCGGCGGCCTGCTGCTCCTCGGCGGCCGCACCGGCGACATCCTCGGCCGCAAACGCGTCTTCATCTTCGGTGTCCTGCTCTTCGGCATGGCCTCACTCCTCGGCGGACTCGCCCAGAACGAGGGTCAGTTGATGGCGGCACGGGCCCTCCAGGGCGTCGGCGGTGCCATCGCCTCACCGACCGCCCTCGCGCTGATCACCACCACCTTCCGCGAAGGCCCCGCCCGTAACCGCGCGTTCGGCGTGTTCGCCGGGGTCTCGGCGGCCGGCGGCGCGATCGGGCTCCTCGCGGGCGGCGTCCTCGTCGAGTGGCTCGACTGGCGCTGGGTCCTCTTCGTCAACGTCCCCATCGCGCTGGGGATCGCCGTGCTGGCCCGGAAGGTCCTGCACGAGTCCGAACGCCACCCCGGCCACTTCGACCTCACGGGCGCGCTGCTGTCCACCGCGGGCATGGTCGCGCTCGTCTACGGATTCATCCGGGCCTCCCAGGAGGGCTGGCGCGACCCGGTGACGCTCGGCTCCTTCGGCGCCGCCGTGGTCCTGCTGACGCTGTTCGTCCTCAACGAGCGGCGATCGCCGCAGCCCATCACCCCGCTGCACATGTTCGCCGACCGCAACCGGGCGGGCACGTACGGGATCATGCTGATGCTCGCCTGCGCGATCTTCGGCATGTTCTTCTTCCTGACCCTCTTCGTGCAGATCGTGCTCGGCTTCAGTCCGATCCAGGCCGGGCTCGCCTTCCTGCCGGTCAGCGCGGTGATCGCGGTGGGCGCGGGCCTCACCGCGAAACTGCTGCCGAAGTTCGGGCCCAAACCGTTCATGGTCTGCGGCGCGCTGTCCTCGGCGGTCGGGCTGGCCTGGCTGACCCGGATCGACGTCCATTCCACCTACCTCGGCAGCATCCTGGGCCCGATGCTGTTCTTCGCCCTCGGCATGGGCCTGCAGTTCGTCTCGCTGACGCTGATGGCCCTCTCCAACGTCCCCGACCGCGAGTCGGGAGCGGCGTCCGGACTGCTCAACACGATGCAGCAGGTGGGCGGCTCGCTCGGCCTGTCGATCCTGGTGACCGTCTACGGCACGGCCAGCCGCAACGAGGCCAAGGAGCAGCTGCCCGACTTCCTCGCCACCGCGGGCCCCGTGCAGAGGGCCTTCTTCGAACGCACCGGACAGCTCCCCAAGCCGTGGGGCGACCAGGTGCTGACCTCGGGCATCAGCACCGCCTTCGTCGTAGCGGCGCTGTTCACCCTGGCCGGGGCGGCGATCGCGCTCTTCGTCATCCAGGTCCGCCCCTCCGACCTCGAACGACTCCAGGGCAACCACAAAACGGCGGCCGACCGCAGCTGAGCCGCGGGCCGCCGGCGGCCGGCCGCCCGTGGGGACGGGAGCGGCCTCAGGCCACCGGGACCCCGGTGACACGGGACACGAAGCCGTTCAGGTTGCCCTCCATACGGGCGAGGCGCTCGTCCAGGGTCAGCGACTCCTCCTGCCGTCCGGCGCGCAGCCTGGGCTGCCGCTTGCCGCGTACGTACAGGGAGCAGGCCAGGTCCGCGCAGATGTACGTGCCGACCGTGTTGCCCTCGCGGCCGAGGGCGCCCGCCAGCGGCGCGACGAGCAGGGTGACCCCGGAAGAGGCGTGGCCCGTCAGGCAGATCCGGCACAGGCTGGACTTCACCGCGCTGGTGCGTCCCACGGACGGCACGCGCAGGGAAATGCCCAGCGGGCCCTCGTCCCGGGGCACCACGAGATGGGCCCGCAGCGGGGCACCCGGGTCCACCCAGCCCAGGAAGTCCAGGTCCTCCCAGGGCGAATCGGCGAAGTCGAGCGGCAGGCGCATGCGTGCCGCCTCGCCCTTGGTGCAGTTCACGAAGGACGCACGGATCTGTTTCTCACTGAGTGGTTCCACGGGCGTCGACCCTATGACGCACCCCGGCCGGCCCGCACCCCCATATCGGGCGCGGGCTGCCGGGTGGCGGCTGCCGGGTGGCGGCTACCGGTCCAGGCGGCGGACCCGGCAGCGTGCCGGTCCCTCCGTCCGCAGCGTGATCCCCGCACTGACCGGGACCTCCGTGTCCAGCGCCTCGAACGAATGGGTCCGCAGGATCATCGCCAGCGCGATCACCGACTCCAGCATCGAGAAGTGCTGCCCGATGCAGGCGCGCGGGCCCCCGCCGAAGGGGAACCACGCGTAGCGCGGCCGTCCGGCCTCCGCCTCCGGGGTGAAGCGGTCCGGGTCGAAGCGGTCCGGGTCCGGCCAGTGCTCCGGGTGGCGGTGCGTCACCCAGGGGGCCACGATCACGTCGGCGCCCGCGGGGATCGTGCGCCCCCCGATCCGGGTGGCGGCGACGGCCTTGCGGCCGATGACCGGCGCGGCCGGGTACAGCCGCATGGCCTCCTTGACCACCCGCGAGAGGTACGGGAGCCGGTCCAGGTCGCCGGCCTGCGGCGGGCGGTCACCCAGGACGGTGGTGATCTCCTCGCGGGCCCGGTCCTGCTGCTCGGGGTGGCGGGCCAGCAGGTGCAGGGCGAAGCAGAGGGAGGTGGCGGTGGTCTCGTGCCCGGCGAGCAGGAAGATCAGCACCTGGTCGCGGAGTTCGCCGGCGTCGAACTCCCCGTCGTCCGCGCTCCGGGCGGCGGCCAGCAGCGTCAGCAGGTCCTCGCCGGCGCCGGTGCCGTCGGCAGCGGGGCCGCCCGCACCGGCCTGCCGCCGGCGCAGGCCGATGATCCGGTCGCAGACCCCGTACAGCTCGTCCATCGCGGCGGCGGCCCGCCGGTTGCCCGGGGTGGGCCAGTGGCGCGGGATGTTGGCGGGGGAGTACCCGCGGCGCAGCACGTACTCCGTGATGACCGGGAAGCAGCGGGCCACGACGTCGGCCGTGGCCTCCACGTCGGTGCCGAACAGGATCCGGGTGACGGCCCGCAGGGCGAGGTGCGTCATCTCGGCGGAGACGTCCACGACGCCGTCCGGGGCCTTCTCCCAGGCGGTGAGGACGGACGCGGTCTCGGCGGCGACGGCCCCCGCGTACCCGTCCACCCGGCGCCGTGTGAACAGCGGCTGGACGAGCCGGCGCTGGCGCAGGTAGTCCTCGTCCTGACTGGTCAGCAGGCCGTTGCCGATGGAGTCCCGGACCTCCTGGTAGAAGGCGTTGTCCTTGCGGAAGTTGGCCGCCTCGGAGGCGAGCACCTGCTGCGCGCCCTCGGGGGAGAACACGCAGTACAGCTCGGCCCGTATCCCGGGCGGCCCGGCCGAGACCCGTACGACGTCACCTCGCTGCTGCTGCGCCCGCAAGTAGGTGCCGAGCGAGTCCGACTTCAGGTCCTGGAGGGACCCCAGGAGCGGCGCCCCGGGAAACCGGGGAACCTCCGAACCCGTGTCGACGACGCCTGCGTTCCTGCCCAATGCCATGCCGATGCCCGTCCCCTCGTTCCTGCCGGAGCCCGATTCTGCCGTCCGCCCCCATGCCCTGGCGAGACCTCCGCACCACCGGACCGAACCGACGGGGCAGGGACGGCGCGCCCCGCACGGCGAAGGACGGGCGGGTGGCCGTGCCGACGGCGGCGGTCCGCCCTGTCCGCGGGAGGGGTCCCCAGCACGGGGATACAGGTCGACAGCGCCGTCTCCGTGTCCCCGGCGACCCGCCCGCGGACCAGACCGGGACCGGCGGCCTCCCCGATCCGGGCGGCGACGGCCCTGGCGCCCCGATCCGCCGGAGGCCGTCGTCGCCGAGGCCGCAGTCGCCGTCTTCGGCGCCGCCTACGGGGTCGTCTACGGCGACGTCTTCGGCGTGGCGCTCTCCCGGACGGTGATCCGGCCGTGGCATACGAACACGTCGTCAGCTTGTCATGTAACGACCGGCGTCGAATGAGGCTCGAACTTGATCAGACGTGTCCTCACCACCGGTGAGCCCTGCACGCGACCCGCACCCCACAAGGTCGGCACGAAGCCCCGGCGCACGGGCGGATCGACAAGGTCAGACTGACGGGCGGAAACCACCAATCTGGTACTCCAGCCCCTCACGGAACTCCAGGTGCGGGATGGCACTCCGCATTGCCGAGTACAGCGCGGGCGGAACCTCGTAGACCGCGGTCTCAAGAAGATCGTCGTCGCGGCCGGGGAACAGGCCCCTGATACTCAGGATCTCGACTCGGGTCAGGCCGGTGACATGAGCGGCTTGCTCGTCGCTGTCCCAGCCGATGAGCTCCCACCCAAGGGTTTCGCTGTCGATGTCGTTCACGCGCCTACGGTATGCGCGGACTGCCCTTGCGCTTGAACGTCAAGGTCAGAGCACCCGCTGGTAGCGGAGCTCGGAGAGGGTGACGTCGTCGTAGACCTCGTCCTGCGTGCCGCCGTCGGCCCGGTAGCCGGCCCGTTCGTAGAAGCGCCGGGCCCGTCGGTTGTCCCGGAGGACCCACAACGCCGACGTCCCGAAGCCCCGGCCCCTCATCGCCGCGTGGGCCTCGTCGAGGAGCTCGCGTCCGACGCCCGTGCCGATGAGGTCCGGCGCCACGTACAGGGCGTAGAGCTCGCCCGCCCGCCCGGCGCCGGGGGTCCCACCTCGGAGCGGTCCGAAGCAGACCCACCCCACCGGCCCGCGGTCACCGACCGCCACGAGGTCCCGGGACGCGCGCCCGGGGCGGGAGAACCACTGCCTGCGCCGGTCGGTGTCCTCCTCGACCGTCATCGCGTCCAGGTAGGACCGGGGAACGATGCCGGCGTACGCCGCCTGCCAGCCCCGGACCCGGATCGCCGAGACGGCCTCGATGTCGGCCTCGTCCATCTCACGCACGCGCGTACCCACCATCGCGCCAAGGTAGGCCACGCGCGTCGCGCCGGGCCACCGATTACCGCGCGGGGGGCGAGCCGGGTTGCGCCGGTTCGACGGGCAGCCACAGTTCGCAGGTCGCGGTGCTGAAGTCCGCCGCGCGGTCGAGGGTGGCGACGATCGAGGGGCCCGGCCGCAGACGCCACGGGTTGGAGGGGAACCAGTCCGTCGCGGTCGCCGCCCAGGTCGTCTGCAGGGCCTGCGGATGCGGTCCGCTGGTACGGAAGACCGCCCACATCCCGCCCGGTACCTCGATGGTGTCGAGGCCGCCCGGGGCCGGCGCGTCCAGACCGCGGGCGACCCCGTGCAGGTAGGTCAGTTCACTGCCCTCCGCGGCGTCGGGATCGAGGTCGTCGGAGATCTGCAGCAGGCCGCCCGGTTCGGTGTCGCTCAGGGCCTTCAGCCGCAGGTGTTCCTCCGGCGGCAGTGCGGCGACGTGCCGCTGGATGTGCGGGTTGACGCCCTGGTGGACGAGCGGGACCCGGGTGGCGTGTCCGACGAGCCGGAACGCGCGTCGGTTGACGAGGCGGGTGTCCATGGGGACGCTCCCTTCGACGGTCAGGCGGAACCTGAGCTGCGGTTGTGTACGCAAGGGGCCGCCGGTACGGCGTACGTCGCCGGGCCCGGCTCCGTGGACCGCCCGGAAGGCGCGTCCGAACGCCTCGGTCGAGCCGTATCCGTGCCGGACCGCGATGCTCAGCAGATCCCTCTCGCCACGGACGACGTCGGCGGCGGCAACGGTCATGCGCCGCCGCCGCACGTACTCGGACAGCGGCATGCCGGCCAGGGACGAGAACATCCGGCGCAGGTGGTACTCGGTGGTGCCGAGCGCCCCGGCCAGTGCCTGGACGTCGGGCTCCTCGGCGAGGTGCTCCTCGACGAGATCGACCAGCTGGTTGAGGGCAGAGATCACGGGGGCCTCCTTTCGACTGCAACCCTCGCAGCGGCCGGCCCCGCCGCACCCGACCGCCGCGAACCGATCCGATCGGGCCGGCGGCTAGCGGGCCAGCGACGCGAAGGTGGCGGTTGCCACGGCTGCGCCCGTCGCGGTACCCGCCAGGACCTGGGCGAGGGTGTGGTCGCGCAGCGCCACGCGGGACCAGCCGACGGCGGCGACCACGGGGCAGGCGAGGAGTACCCAGGGCCCGTAGGTCATGGCGAGCATGGCCACGCTCCCGGCGGACACCCCCGCGTGCACGCTGATCTTCCACACGGGGGTCACTGCGAGCAGGGCCGCCAGGGTGACCAGCATCGCCGCGGTCAGCGCGGTCATCGTCCGGGGAGCGCCGAGGGCCCACAACAGCAGGGTGCCGGTGGCGACCGAGGCGCCGGCGAAGGCCATCACCAGGATCCGCTGCGGCCGCGGCCCGACGTGCCGGTCGGCCCAACGGCCGCGGTGGATGCCGTACGTGATGAAGGCCAGCGGAATGCCCGCGGCGAACAGGCAGCCGAGAAGGCCCCACCCGGCCCCGGCGAGACGGTCGGTGTGCCAGCCGACGAGGAGGCTGTCGGCGATGATCCAGGTCTTGGGATCGAGCCCGTCGGTGACCAGCCGGGCCAGCCGGACCGTCCGGGACCCACCGGGGGGAGCGATCGTGGTCGTCACGCCGTGTCCTCCGGCCGAGTGAGTGGGGGGGGAAGCCGTCCCGCCCCTGCGGACCCTGTGGGGAGACGCCGTCGAGGATGTTGCCGCCGGTGCCGTGATCCGGTGCCGTGATCCGGTGCCTCCACCGGTGGCGGTGGCGGCCGTACTGGCGCGGGAACAGGCGCCGCTCCCGCGGGATCGGCTGATCGCACCATGTGCACGGCACCGTACGGCCCCTGCGTGCGCAGTCCCCGTACCGGTGAGCCTATCGGCTGTTCGCCGGGTGGTTCGTGGCGGGAGGTACGGGGGTGACCGGGACGGCGAGGTAGCGGAAGGTCCCTCCGGCGCCCGGCTGCTCGTGGTACGGCTGCCAGGCCAGCCCGTAAGTACCGCGGAGGTGACAGGTGTTGTCGGCGTACTGGCCGTCGGCCCACCGGAGGGTTCCGGTCAGGGTGCGGCCTTCGTGTATCCGGGACTCCCGGTCGCGCGTCGCGCGGGAACTCGGTTTCGGCGCTGTCCACAGCCGGGGCTCGTTGGTGACGAGGAGTGCGAGGCCGTTCTGGTCGGGCCGCCCCGGGCCCCGCTGCGGCACCTCCCGTCGGGAACGCCCCTCCGGTGCCACCTCCCACAGGGCGCGGGCGAAACCGTGCCACGCGACGCGGCGGGGGCTCGGACGGTTCCGCCCGTTCCGGCAGGATGAGTGATCAGCCGGCACTCGAGGACCATCTCGTCATCCACGACACCCGTGCGATGCACGGATGGCTCAGCGATGAGACCAACCATGTGGCCTGGCGCAGGTTCCAGGAACACGACCGTACGCTGTTGGTTGCGAGCGCCAACCGCACCCCGGCGGAGCAGGCGCTCGGCTTCGACATCATCTTCTGCAACGTCACGCGCCACAGCCTCGTCCTCGTGCAGTACAAGAAGCTCGACGCCGAGCGAGGCGTCTTCTCCTCCCCGAACAGCGACCGGAACCTCGCCAAGGAACTGAAACGGATGAGGAGCCTGGACCGGTACGCGGAGAGGCAGGCCGGTCCCGCCGACGAACAGCGGTTGGACCCGAGTCCGAGCTGGATCAAGCTCTGTCATCCGCGTTCCGTGCTGCCGCACACGACGGAGATGATCCACGGGATGTACTTCCCCCGTCGGCAGTTCGAATCGCTTCGCGACGACGGCCGATTGAAGGACGGACGGCACGGTGCCCTCCGGTTCGGCTACAAGAACGTCCCGGCCTACCTGGACAACACGCTGTTCTCACGTCTGGTGGAGACGGGCCAGATTGGCACCACCGGAACCAGTACTGACTTCGTCCGCCAGCAGCTCATCCGCAGCTTCCGAGGACAGCGCAGCCTCGTGCTCGCCACGCTGAGCGGGGAGGAGCTGCCGCAGTCGGCGCGGAACGCTCAGCGTCGACATGCACGCTGAGCGAAGGCGCTCCCCCGGAAGCGGTTGCAGCTCCGCACAGGCAGGCCCCGCCCTTCAGTGACCAGCACGTATGGCCTTCGGCTGCCCTGACGGTTGGCGTCGAAGCCCCCGCGCAGGGAATTACCGACTTCGGCGTGGCGCAATACGGTGTTTCTCCGAGTAGAGCCCTGACCGCGTTCGGGAGCAACCGGTCCAATGCGCAGGGCATCTGGGGTGAGGGGAGCCGCCATGCAGGCGCTGTATGCCGTCAGTTTTGACATCCAGTCTGCCCAGGAGCATCCGGGCCACGTCTATGAGCGTCTACGTGACCATCTTGCAGACTGGCTCAGCCACGGCGGACGGATACCGGCACCGTCGGTGACCGAATTCGACCAAGACGGCCGGGCGGTGCTCGCCGGAAAGAGTCCCGGCCACGGCGATCGCACAGTGAGCTGGACGGTGGCGGGCGACGGCCTCACCCGTGCCCTGCGCCTGACCATCCACCAGCCGTTGTCCGCAGGTCCGGCCCAGTTCGTCACCCGGGTCACCGTTTCCCAGTTGGAAGAAGGCGGTGGCGGGCTCAGAATTGTCATGGGACGGGAGATCCCCGACGGGTGGATCGCGCCGGTGCAGGACCCTCCGCTCAAGCGCCCCAACCTGCTGCGGGCGGTGCTCGGCGACCGGGAACTTGAAGTGCGGGTGCTGGGCCAGCTCGCCACGGGCCGCTACGAGAGGATCCGCGAGGAGAGCCACACGACCGTACTTCTCGACTCCCTGGCGCTGCGCACGCGCCTCCCCATTGTCCTGGTGCACCCCAGGGACCAGGCGGGGTGGAGCGCGGCGGCCGATGCCTCGGGCCAACTCGCCGGGCTGGCTCAGGTGGTGACTTTGAACTATGTGACCGCACAGGCCGTCCGCCGGGCTCACGAACAGATGGCCGTACCCAGCGGGGGCGCCCGACTGGTCTGGCCCGACCTCGGCCTGGAGCATCCCGCCTACTCGCGTGAGGAGGTGTCCGAGCCGTTCTTCGTGGAACGCCGGCTGATGCCGTCACTCGCCCACCTCTCGGTCATTGCTCGCGGCAGTGACACGGCGTGGGAGCGGGCGCGGCAGGCATCGTACCGCGCGGGCGCGCGCAGGGCGGCCGAGTATCTGTCGCGTGCCCAGGCCGCCGGCGACACCACCGCCGAACTCGAAGCTCTGCAAAAGCGCGTGCGACAGCTCGAAGAGGACACCAGGTCGTGGGAGGACATGGCACAAAGCTGCGTGGAGGAACGCGACAAGGCGCGAGACGACGCCGCTTCCGCCGAGGCGCTGCGCCAGGACCGGGATTACTGGAAGAAGCAGTACTTCGACCTGTCGAAGAGCGGGAGCGGACAGGCAGCCGTACTCGACGCCTGGAGTGAGGTCCCAGCCCTGGGAACGGACGCCGTACCCACTTTCAAGGCTCTCACCAAGGCGTCGGAGGAGCACATCGTGTTCACGGCGAGAGCGGGGCGCGCTTGGAAGGACTCGCGCTATCCGTACCCCCAGGAGATGACCGACCAGCTGATCGCTCTTGCGCAGGCCGCGATGGACCTGTACGCCAACCCTGGCAATATGCCTAGGCTGACTCAGTGGTTCTACGACAACCACGGACTGAAGTACGCGCCCAGCGACGAGAAGCTGAGCAAGGACAAGGACAAGCGCTACTTCATGTTCGACGGGAAGCGCAGCGACGGACTGCCGCACATCAAGGTCCGGGACGCGGTGTCACCCAACGAGGTCGGACGGATCTACTTCGCCCTCGACTCCGATGGGAAGCGTTTCATCGTGAACCACGTCGGACTTCACCTGTAGTCGGCTGCTTGGGCCACCCGCCTGCGGGCCGTATGCCCGGGCAGAGGCTGAGACGCGCCGCCCTCAGCCTCTGCCGCGCCCACCCTGATGTCCTGGGTCCAGGCATTGCTCTGGCCGTTCGGCCCCATACGACCTCCGGCTGATCTCCCCAGGGCCTGCCCGGCGTGCTTGGTGTGGGACAAGCCCGTAATCCACTGCTGTCCCACCCACTCACTTCGGTTCTTGCTCTGATCGACGGCAGATGCAGTCTCATCCGGATGTGATCAGTCGACGTCCGGATCATCGGCCTCTTCGAGGAGACGGGCCGCGAGGTCGTCGGCCCACTCCACGGCCCAAGAGCGGAGAGCGGTGATGGTGGCGTCATCGAGCCCATAGGCGGCGAAGGCTTCGTCGTCGGTCCACTCGGCGCCCGTGAGGTTCGATTGCAGATCCTCGCGCTCGAAGCGGCCGCGGGCGTGGCGGCGGCCGAACTCCTCGAGCTCGGCATTGGTCCAGCGGCGGGAGGCTGCGAACACGTCGATCAGGTCGCGAGGCGCTCCGCGGTCGGCGAGGGCGCGGACCTTGGTCCCGATCACGTCCTCCTCCGCGAGAACGGGCCCGTACGGGCTCTGGGTGACCGGCCGCCAGAAGATCTCCTTGAGGATGTCGACCTCGCACTCCTGCCCGGTGGCCGGGTCGGACACGGTGAAGCGGGCGGACAGCGGGGCAGTCTCCAGCGCGTGCACCTTCCAGCCGCGGGCTTCCAGGCCGGCGCGGAGCGTGGCGGCGATGTCGGCCATGGGCGCCGGGTTCTCGGTGGCGACGTCGAGGTCCTGGCTGGGGCGATTCACGAGGCGGTGTGCCCGCACGGCGTATCCACCGGTGAGAACCAGTGGATACGGGGAACCGAGCGCGATCACATCCGCCAGGAGCCGCGTGTGCAGCTCCGGCATGTCCGTCACGCGGCTGCCCGGGTCCGGGAGGCGAGCTCGGGGAAGGCATCTTCCCATACGGCGCGCACGCTGCGGCCGACGAGGGTGCGCAGCACCGGCCACAGCTGGAGGAGCAGGTCCTGGTTGAGGTAGTGGGGCAGGTCGTCGTGCAGGCCCTCGTGCAGGACGGTGCGATACAGGCCCATGCGCTGGCGCGGCTTGCCCAGGTCGTATGAGGTCATCCCGGACCAGGCCATGTGCAGCGGCAGATCCACGACCCCCCGGGTCGGGCCGTGCAACTCGTCCAGCGACTCCGGAAGACGGCACCGGAACTTCTCCCGATACAGCGCGAGGTCCTTGGCGTCCGCGTCCGAGACGTCCCTCGGGGTGGGCGCGGGGTGCTGTGAGCTGGAGGGCATGAGTCCATTATGGTGGCCGGAGATGGTGCGAGGGTCATGATGTGCGAGCTGCGTCCGGAGCGAGCGGGGGCGGATCCCCGGGTGAGCTGGTTGCCGCAGTCTGCTCAGCCCTGAGCAGGACGGACTCTGCGATCCTTTCAGGCCGACTCCGATGATGGATCACGTGATGTGCCCTGTCACTCAGAGCCTCCGCGCCCGGCCAGAAGTCCCAGGAAAGTCCCCGAGGTGCCTACGATTCCCCTCCTGTCGCCTATTTGTGCAGGTCAGGAGGGGTTTCACGATACTTTCTCTTGGAACCTTCAGATGTCCCGGAAGATCTCGATCTGGGCGCCCACCGAGTTGAGGCGCTCGGCCAGTTCCTCGTAGCCGCGGTTGATCACGTAGACGTTGCGCAGCACCGAGGTGCCCTCGGCCGCCATCATCGCCAGCAGGACGACCACCGCCGGGCGGAGGGCCGGCGGGCACATCATCTCCGCCGCGCGCCAGCGGGTGGGGCCCTCGACCAGGACGCGGTGGGGGTCCAGCAGCTGGAGGCGGCCGCCGAGGCGGTTCAGATCCGTCAGGTAGATGGCGCGGTTGTCGTACACCCAGTCGTGGATGAGGGTCTGGCCCTGGGCGACGGCGGCGATGGCCGCGAAGAAGGGGACGTTGTCGATGTTCAGCCCGGGGAAGGGCATCGGGTGGATCTTGTCGATCGGGGCTTCCAGCTTCGACGGGCGGACCGTGAGGTCGACCAGGCGGGTGCGGCCGTTGTCCGCCGAGTACTCCGCCGAGCGGTCGTGGTCGAGGCCCATCTCCTCCAGGACCGCGAGTTCGATCTCCATGAACTCGATCGGGACCCGGCGGATCGTCAGCTCCGACTCCGTGACGACCGCGGCGGCGAGCAGGCTCATCGCCTCGACCGGGTCCTCGGAGGGGGAGTAGTCGACGTCCACGTCGATGTTCGGGATGCCGTGGACGGTGAGCGTGGTGGTGCCGACGCCCTCGACCTTGACGCCCAGCGCCTCCAGGAAGAAGCACAGGTCCTGCACCATGTAATTGGAGGAGGCGTTGCGGATGACAGTCACGCCGTCGTGCCGGGCGGCCGCCAGCAGCGCGTTCTCGGTGACCGTGTCCCCGCGCTCGGTCAGCACGATCGGGCGGTCGGGGGAGACCCCGGCCGCGACCTTCGCGTGGTAGATGCCCTCGGTCGCGGTGATGTCCAGGCCGAAGCGGCGCAGGGCGATCATGTGCGGTTCGATGGTGCGGGTGCCGAGGTCGCAGCCGCCGGCGTAGGGCAGACGGAAGGTCTCCATCCGGTGCAGCAGGGGGCCCAGGAACATGATGATGCTCCGGGTCCGGCGGGCGGCGTCCGCGTCCATGGCCTCCATGTCGAGGCGGGCCGGCGGGACCAGCTCCAGGTCGACGCCGTCGTTGATCCAGCGGCTGCGGACGCCGATGGAGTTCAGGACCTCCAGGAGGCGGTAGACCTCCTCGATGCGCGCCACCCGGCGCAGCACCGTACGGCCCTTGTTGAGCAGGGAGGCGCAGAGCAGGGCGACGCACGCGTTCTTGCTCGTCTTGACGTCGATGGCGCCGGACAGGCGCCGGCCGCCGACTACGCGCAGGTGCATCGGGCCGGCGTAGCCCAGGGAGACGATCTCGCTGTCGAGAGCTTCACCGATTCGGGCGATCATCTCAAGGCTGATGTTCTGGTTGCCGCGCTCGATCCGGTTCACTGCGCTCTGGCTGGTGCCGAGAGCTTCGGCGAGCTGACTCTGTGTCCAGCCCCGGTGTTGCCGGGCGTCACGAATGAGCTTGCCGATGCGTACGAGGTAGTCGTCTGCCATGGGGGCACCGTATCTCAGATATGAGATGACTCCTGCGTCGGGTGTGGCAGATGGCTGTGTCGATCGGCGTGTCGGGCGCGCGGGGCGGCGTCGCCCCGGAGGTTACTGACCGTCAGCTCCCATGGCCGGGCCGCCGTGCGCGTGGTGCTCGACGATGCGTCCCAGCAGGCGGGTGAGCTGCTCGCGCTCCACCGTCGACAGGGGGGCCAGGAGTTCGCCCTGGGCCGCGTCGAGGAGCTGCTCCAGCCTGCGCAGCCGTCGTCGGCCCAGCGGGGTGAGGGTGATGACGTTGCGCCGACGGTCCTCGGGATCGGGGGCGCGGTCGACCAGTTCGCGGCCGGCGAGTTCGTTGATGACGGCGACCAGGTCGCTGCGGTGGATGCCGGTGCGGTCGCTCAGCGCCGCCTGGCTCGCCGGCCCGGACTCCTCCAGAACGACCAGGACCGCGTAGTGCCATTTATGGGCATCTGCCCGGCCCAGGGCCTCGGTCACCAGGCGCTGCGCGTGGGTGGACGCCTGTCCCAGCAGGCGGCTGGGCAGTTCGCGCAGTCGCGCGGGGACGGCCGCGCCCCCGTTCTCTCCCGTGGTCATGGGGTGATGCTACCGCTTGCGTTAGTGGCACCAACGGTATAGCTTCGTTCGTGTCACGAACGTTAGTCACGCCAACGATTACGGAAGGGGCTCCCCGTGCCCACGATCGACGTACTCGACTCGACGATGTACTACGAGGACCGCGGCGAGGGCGTGCCCTTCGTCTTCCTCCACGGCAACCCCACCTCCTCCCACCTCTGGCGGGGCGTGCTGCCCCGCATCGAGGGTCCGGTCCGCGTCCTGGCCCCCGACCTCATCGGCATGGGCCGCTCCGGAAAGCCGGACGGCGAGTACCGCTTCGCCGACCACGCCCGCTACCTGGATGCGTGGTTCGACGCGCTCGGACTCGACGAGGCGGTGCTCGTAGGTCAGGACTGGGGCGGGGTGCTCGCCTTCGACCGGGCCGCCCGCCACCCCGGGCGGGTCCGCGGTATCGCCTTCATGGAGACGATCGTGCGCCCGATGGGGTGGGAGGAGTACCCGCCCGCCGCACGTGTCCGGTTCGAGGCGATACGCACTCCGGGAGTGGGGGAGGAGATGGTCCTCGACCGGAACATCTTCATCGAGGACAGCATTCTGCAGACCGTGCTGCACCCGATGGCCGAGGAGGACCGTGCCGTCTACGGTGCCCCCTACCCCACCCGCGAGAGCCGGCGGCCCCTGCTGCAGTGGGCCCGCTCACTGCCGATCGGCGGAGAGCCGGCCGACGTCGTCGCCGTCGTCGAGCGGTACGACGCCTGGCTGGCCGACAGTCCCGAGGTGCCCAAGCTCCTGCTCACCTTCGACGGCTCGCCCGCCCTGATGACCGGAGCCGAGGCCGCCGCCTGGTGCGAGCGGAACATCTCGGCGCTGGAGAGCGAGTACTGCGGGCCCGCGGCACACCTCTGTCCGGAGGACCGGCCCGAAGAGATCGCCGCGGCCGTCAACGCCTGGGCCGCCCGCCACGCCCTCGCCCGTTGAGCCGCGCCGTGGAGGGTCCGTCAGGGGAAGCCGATGCGCCGTCGGGAGCGCCGGGATGCGCCACGGGCGGCTGCATCGACCGATGGCGGGGGCCGGGCAGGCCCGGGCCCGCCGTCTCGCGTTGTACGGCGGCCCGCCCGGGTCCGCACCGCCCATCGATGACCGGACGCGGTCGAGAACGGCGGAACTTCCGGCCGCGCCGCGCCAGGTTGCCGTGGGGCCTCGACCCGCGTGCGGCGGGGCGAAGTGCCCCTCGTGCGGGAGCCGGCCGGTGCGGGTCGAGGCACTCGGAGGCCGTTGGAAACTCGTTTGACCGGGAACCCGGCGCCTGAATACTGGCTGCGTCCCGGTCGATCGGGACCGCTCACGTCGTTTTGAACCGGATCTGTGGAAGGGCCCACGAGATTGACCATGCACGTTGACCAAGTGGACGTGACCCCCGACATCGTGGCGGCCCTGGTCCGAGAACAGTTCCCCCGGTGGAGCGGCGAGGCGATCCGGCCCCTGCCGTCGACCGGAACGGTCAACGCCATCTTCCGCATCGGGGACGGCCTCTCCGCGCGTTTCCCGCTGCGCCTGACCGACGCTGCCGAGGCGCTGGCGGTTCTGGAACGGGAGGCACGGGCGAGCACGGAGCTGGCACAGGTGTCCCGGTTCCCCGTCCCGGAGCCCGTCGCCACGGGAAAGCCCGGAGCGGGCTACCCCATGCCGTGGTCGGTCCAGACGTGGCTGCCGGGAACAGTGGCCCTCGATGCCGACCCGAGCGGGTCGGACGCGTTCGCCGAGGACCTCGCCGCCTTCATCGCAGCCCTGCGGGACGCCGAGACGCGGGGGCGGCGCTTCTGCGGCGAGAACCGCGGCGGCGTTCTCGCCCACCACGACGACTGGATGGCGAAGTGCTTCGAGGAGAGCGAGGGGCTGCTCGATGTGCCCCGGCTGCGCCGGCTGTGGAGCCGCTTCCGGGAGTTGCCGCGCACCGGCGCCGACGTGATGAGCCACGGTGACCTGATCCCCGGCAACGTACTGGTCGCGGGAGGCCGGCTCGGCGGAATCCTCGACACCGGCGGATTCGGCCCGGCCGACCCCGCGCTGGATCTGGTCAGCGCCTGGCACCTGCTGCAGCCCGGCCCGCGGGAAGTGCTCCGGCGGACACTGGCCTGCGACGATCTGGAGTGGGAGCGCGGCAAGGCGTGGGCCTTCGAACAGGCGATGGGCCTCGTCTGGTACTACGTCGAGAGCAACCCGGCGATGAGCGGCACGGGGCGCCGGACACTCGACCGCATTCTGGCCTCGACGGAGTGATCCCGTCTCGGTCATGGGCCGTGGCGGAGGCGATCGACCGCTTCCCGTCCGGCCCGCGCGGCGGGCGCGCCCTTCCGCGAAGAGCAACGCCCTGTGCCTGAGCCGACCGCGGGTGCCCGAGGGGCGGCGGGACACGGGGAGGTCGTTCGGGTCGGAGACCGCGGTCACGGACGATGGTGGCTGGTACAGCCACCAGCACCCCCAGCGAGTTCAGCCCGTACGGCTGGGTTCACCGGGACGGAAGGCGAGACGGCGGGGTTCGCCGAGCAAGCGCCTCGATCGGATGAGAGGGGTCGACGGGGCGTGCCTCGTCGTCGCACGCGGACATGTACTAGAGTTAT
Organism: Streptomyces sp. NPDC090021; assembly: GCF_044748225.1. Lineage (NCBI taxonomy): Bacteria > Bacillati > Actinomycetota > Actinomycetes > Kitasatosporales > Streptomycetaceae > Streptomyces > Streptomyces sp. NPDC090021. Next base: position 166,977 of record NZ_JBIVFO010000002.1, read on the forward strand.
CTCGACATCGAGATATCTGCCGAAGGCGTACCGCAGCCGCCCCCGTTGGTAAGGGTTACCTAACTTAGCCCTACCTTAGCGGATTGGCCAAGGGGCGTGGCGGCAGGATGCGGTAAACGCGCGAATTCATGCATGAAGGAGACTGTCGTGTCGGCGAACAGCTTCGACGCCCGCAGCACGCTGCAGGTGGGCGACGAGTCGTACGAGATCTTCCGGCTGGACAAGGTCGAGGGCTCCGCCCGTCTGCCCTACAGCCTGAAGGTGCTGCTGGAGAACCTGCTCCGCACCGAGGACGGCGCGAACATCACCGCCGACCACATCCGGGCGCTCGGCGGCTGGGACTCCCAGGCCCAGCCCAGCCAGGAGATCCAGTTCACGCCGGCCCGCGTGATCATGCAGGACTTCACCGGCGTCCCCTGCGTCGTGGACCTCGCCACGATGCGTGAGGCCGTGAAGGCCCTCGGCGGCGACCCGGCGAAGATCAACCCGCTCTCGCCCGCCGAGATGGTCATCGACCACTCGGTCATCGCCGACAAGTTCGGCACGAAGGACGCCTTCGCGCAGAACGTCGAGCTGGAGTACGGCCGCAACAAGGAGCGCTACCAGTTCCTGCGCTGGGGCCAGACCGCCTTCGACGACTTCAAGGTCGTCCCCCCGGGCACCGGCATCGTCCACCAGGTCAACATCGAGCACCTGGCCCGCACCGTCATGGTCCGGGGTGGCCAGGCCTACCCCGACACCCTCGTCGGCACCGACTCGCACACCACCATGGTCAACGGCCTCGGCGTGCTGGGCTGGGGCGTCGGCGGCATCGAGGCCGAGGCCGCGATGCTCGGCCAGCCGGTCTCCATGCTGATCCCGCGCGTCGTCGGCTTCAAGCTGACCGGCGAGCTGCCCACCGGCACCACCGCCACCGACCTGGTGCTGACCATCACCGAGATGCTGCGCAAGCACGGTGTCGTCGGCAAGTTCGTGGAGTTCTACGGTGAGGGCGTCGCCGCCACCTCCCTCGCGAACCGCGCCACCATCGGCAACATGTCGCCGGAGTTCGGCTCCACCGCCGCGATCTTCCCGATCGACGGCGAGACCCTGAAGTACCTGCGCCTGACCGGCCGCTCCGAGCAGCAGGTCGCGCTCGTCGAGGCGTACGCCAAGGAGCAGGGCCTGTGGCTGGACCCGGCCGCCGAGCCGGACTTCTCCGAGAAGCTGGAGCTCGACCTCTCCACGGTCGTCCCCTCCATCGCCGGTCCGAAGCGCCCGCAGGACCGCATCGTCCTCGCGAACGCCGCCCAGCAGTTCGCGGTCGACGTCCTGAACTACGTCGACGACGCCGACGAGGCGGGCAAGGAGTCCTTCCCGGCCTCCGACGCCCCGGCCTCCGCCAACGGCGTGCCGACCCGCCCGACCCAGGTCACCCTGGCCGACGGCACCTCCTTCGAGATCGACCACGGCGCCGTCACGGTCGCCGCGATCACCTCCTGCACCAACACCTCGAACCCCTACGTCATGGTCGCCGCGGCGCTCGTGGCCAAGAAGGCCGTCGAGAAGGGCCTGACCCGCAAGCCGTGGGTCAAGACCACCCTGGCCCCGGGTTCGAAGGTCGTCACCGACTACTTCGACAAGGCCGGCCTGACCCCGTACCTCGACAAGATGGGCTTCAACCTCGTCGGGTACGGCTGCACCACCTGCATCGGCAACTCCGGTCCGCTGGACGAGGAGATCTCGAGGGCGATCAACGAGCACGACCTCGCGGTCACCTCGGTGCTCTCCGGCAACCGCAACTTCGAGGGCCGGATCAACCCCGACGTCAAGATGAACTACCTGGCCTCCCCGCCGCTGGTCGTCGCGTACGCCATCGCGGGCTCCATGAAGGTGGACATCACGCAGGACGCCATCGGCGCCGACACCGAGGGCAACCCGGTCTTCCTGAAGGACATCTGGCCCTCCGAGGCCGAGGTCAACGACGTCGTGGCGAACGCCATCGGCGAGGACATGTTCAGCAAGTCCTACAGCGACGTCTTCGCGGGCGACGCCCAGTGGCAGGCGCTGTCGATCCCGACCGGCAACACCTTCGAGTGGGACCCGCAGTCCACCTATGTCCGTAAGCCCCCCTACTTCGAGGGCATGACGATGGAGACCACCCCGGTCTCCGACATCGCCGGCGCCCGCGTGCTGGCGAAGCTGGGCGACTCGGTCACCACCGACCACATCTCCCCGGCCGGTGCGATCAAGGCCGACACCCCGGCCGGCAAGTACCTCACCGAACACGGCGTCGAGCGCCGCGACTTCAACTCGTACGGTTCCCGCCGCGGCAACCACGAGGTCATGATCCGCGGTACCTTCGCCAACATCCGCCTGCGCAACCAGATCGCGCCGGGCACCGAGGGCGGCTTCACCCGCGACTTCACCGTCGAGGGCGGCCCGGTCTCCTTCATCTACGACGCCTCGCAGAACTACCAGGCCGCCGGCATCCCGCTGGTCATCCTGGCCGGCAAGGAGTACGGCTCCGGCTCGTCCCGCGACTGGGCGGCCAAGGGCACCGCGCTGCTCGGCGTCAAGGCCGTCATCGCCGAGTCCTACGAGCGCATCCACCGCTCCAACCTGATCGGCATGGGCGTCCTGCCCCTGCAGTTCCCCGAGGGCGTCACCGCGGCCTCGCTGGGCCTCACCGGCGAGGAGACCTTCTCCTTCACCGGTGTGGAGGAGCTGAACAACGGCACCACCCCGCGCACCGTCAAGGTCACCACCGACACCGGTGTGGAGTTCGACGCGGTCGTCCGCATCGACACGCCGGGTGAGGCCGACTACTACCGCAACGGCGGCATCATGCAGTACGTCCTGCGGAACCTGATCCGCGGCTAAGGGCGCGCCAGGCGGAGCGATCCGCCGTCTGTCGGCACCATAGGGCCGTACCCCCGACGAGGGGGTGCGGCCCTTGTCGTTCCGTGCGGCGGCGGCGACGGTCTCAGGTGACGGACAGGTCTCAACTCGGAAAAGCCGGGAACGATCCTTGTGCACGATCTTGCTCAGCCGAGCGGAAGTGGACTATACCTGTGCCCGTCCGGGCCACTGCGTGACGAGCGGCTCCGGGCCGGGGGATGCCGGGGGACCTGCGGTGATGCCCGCATGCACGGCAACTGCCGCGATTTCCGGCCTCCTTCACACTTCTGACGAAGGCGAGGACATGAGCATGGGATCCACTGGTGAGGGCCTCGGCCGCCGCGATCTGATCAAGCGTTCCGCAGCGCTCGGACTGATCAGCGTGCCGACGATGAGCTTCCTGTCCGCCTGCGCCTCCGGCGGCGGGGACACGACGAAGGGCCCCGACAAGGCCGCCGTCTCCAAGGAGAACCCCTTCGGCGTCTCGAAGGGCGGCACGATGGACGTCGTCGTCTTCAAGGGTGGCTTCGGCGACGACTACGCGAAGGCCTGGGAGGCCGCCTTCGACAAGAAGTGGGGCACCACCAGCTCCCACCTCGGCACCCAGGAGATCACCGGCAAGCTCCAGACCCGCTTCAACGGCGGCAACCCGCCGGACGTCGTCGACAACTCCGGCGCCCAGAGGATCAAGCTGGACGTGCTCTTCAAGAGCAACCAGCTCGCCGACCTCACCCCCGTGCTGGACGCGCCCTCGCTCGACGACCCGACCAAGAAGGTCCGCGACACGCTCATCGCGGGCACCATCGAACAGGGCACGCAGGGCGGCAAGTTCGTCTCGCTGAACTACGTCTACACGGTCTACGGCTTCTGGTACTCCGGGAAGCTCTTCAAGGAGAAGGGCTGGACGCCGCCCAGGACCTGGGACGAGTTCCTCGCGGTCTGCGCCAAGGCCAAGGAGGCCGGCCTCGGCGGCCTCGCCCACCAGGGCAAGTACCCCTACTACATCAACGTCGTCATCATGGACCTGATCGCCAAGAAGGGCGGTCTGGAGGCCGTGAAGGCCATCGACAACCTGGAGCCGAACGCCTTCGAGGGCAGCGCGGCCGCCCTCGCCGCCGTCGAGGCGGTCTACGAGGTGGTCGAGAAGGACCTGCTCCTGCCGGGCACGAACGGCCTGACCCACACCGAGTCCCAGACCGCCTGGAACCAGTACAAGGCCGCCTTCGTCCCGTCCGGCTCCTGGCTGGAGAACGAGCAGCTCAAGCAGACGCCGGACGACTTCGACATGCAGTTCCTGCCGGTCCCGGTGCTCGCCGACAGCAAGCTGCCCTTCGAGGCCATCCGGGCCGGCGCGGGCGAGCCCTTCATCGTCCCGGAGAAAGCGGCCAACAAGCCCGGCGGTCTGGAGTTCATCCGTTCGATGCTGTCCCGCGAATGGTCGACCATCTTCGCCCAGCAGGCCAACTCGCTCACCGTGGTCAAGGACGGCGTGGACCCGGGCGTGAAACTGCGTCCCGGCACCCAGTCGGCGGTGGCCGCCGTCAAGGCGGCGGGATCGAACACCTTCAATTACCTTTACCCCGACTGGTACAGCGAGATGGACACGGCCATCCAGGACGCGTCCAACGAGCTGATGGCCAAGCGGATTCAGCCGAAGGAGTGGATCAAGCGGGCCCAGGCGGCGGTGAACAAGGCGGCGCAGGATCCGAACGCCAAGAACAACCGTCGCAGCTGACAGCAGCACGCCCCACCGGTCACCGGCACACCAGGGACGGACACCATGAGCCATGTAGTCCAGGGCCGGGGACGGGCCGGCTTCATCGCCGGCTTCCTCCTCGCACCCCTCGCGCTGTACCTGACCTTCGTCATCTGGCCGTACGTACAGACGTTCGGCTACTCCTTCACCAACTGGACGGGTCAGTCGCCCACGTTCGACTTCGTCGGCATGGACAACTACTCCGCCCTGATGAAGGACGAGGTCTTCCGCGGAGCCCTCTGGAACAACCTGCTGCTCCTGGTGTTCGTCCCGGTGGTCACCATCCTGCTCGCCCTCTTCTTCGCCTTCATGGTGAACGCGGGCGGGCGGGGCGGGGCAGGCGGCGTGCAGGGCGTGGCGGGCTCACGCCTCTACAAGGTCGTCTACTTCTTCCCGCAGGTCCTCTCCCTCGCCATCCTCGCGGTCCTCTTCGGCGCCGTGTACCGCACCGACGAGGGCGGCCTGCTCAACGGCGTCCTCATCCGCCTCGGCATCGTCGACCGGCTGCACCCGATCGAATGGCTGAACGAGCCGAGGCTCGTCCTGTGGTGCCTGCTCCTCGTGGTGGTCTGGCACGGCGTGGGCTTCTACCTCGTCCTCTTCTCCGCGGCCATGCAGTCCATCCCCAAGGACATCTACGAAGCGGCCCTCCTCGACGGGGCGGGACGCGCGCAGACCTTCTTCAGGGTCACCCTGCCCCTGCTCTGGGACTCCGTGCAGACCTCGGCGGTCTATCTGGGCATCGCCGCGATGGACATGTTCGTCCTGGTCTCGACGATGACCTCCGGCCAGTTCGGCGGCGGCCCCGACCACCACAGCGAGGTCATGGCCACCGTCCTGATGCGGAACTTCCTCTACTTCGGCAAGAGCGGCTACGCCTGTGCCATGGGCGTGGTCATGCTCGTCCTCACCCTGATCCTTTCCGTCATCACGCTGCGCGCCACCCGCCGCGAGCGCATCGAGTTCTGAGCGGGAGACCGTCATGACCACAGTGATCAAGGCTCCGGGTGAATCCGCGGCGGAGCGCTCCGGCGCAGCCGGACCCGGCGGGCGTCGGAGCGCCGGAGGCTCCGAGGGCATGGTCCTCAACGTCTTTTCCCACGGCTTCCTCGTCGTCTGGGCCGTGATGATCGTGCTGCCGCTGATCTGGCTGGCGCTCGGCTCGTTCAAGACCGACGCGCAGATCGGCGGCTCGGCCCTCAGCTGGCCCGCCAACTGGAACTTCGACGCGTTCGGGCGGGCGTGGGACAAGGGCATCGGCGACTACTTCGCCAACACCCTCGTCGTGATGGTGTTCTCCGTCCCGCTGACGATGCTGTTCGGCTCGATGGCGGCGTACGTCCTGGCCCGCTACCCCTTCCCGGGCAACCGGTTCATCTACTACTTCTTCGTCAGCGGCGCGATGTTCCCCGTCTTCCTCGCGCTCGTCCCGCTGTTCTTCATGGTCAAGCGGTTCGACATGCTGAACACCTACCAGGGTCTGATCCTCGTGTACGTGGCGTACTCGATGCCGTTCACCGTCTTCTTCATGCACTCGTTCTTCCGCACGCTGCCGACGGCGGTCCACGAGGCGGCGGTGATCGACGGGGCCTCCGACACCCGGATCTTCTTCCAGGTGATGGTGCCGATGGCCAAGCCCGGCCTGATCAGCGTCGGGATCTTCAACGTCCTGGGCCAGTGGAACCAGTACATCCTGCCCTCCGTGCTGATGCAGCCCCAGACCGGATCGGACCCCGAGCGCTATCTGCTCACCCAGGGCCTGATCCAGCTCCAGCAGCAGCAGGGCTACGAGACCGACCTGCCCGTGCTCTTCGCGGGCGTGACCATCGCGATGATCCCGATGCTGGTGGTCTACCTGTCCTTCCAGCGTCAGATCCAGGCGGGCCTGACCTCGGCGACGCTGAAGTAGCGGCGCCGCGTCGGGCGGGGTCCGATGACCGCCCCGGGCCGAGCGCGGCGGCCGGGTGCGCGGCCGTCCGCCGTTCGGTGGGCGGCATCGGACTCCCTCCTCCTACAGCCAGGTGCCGAAGCGGCGGATGTACCAGGTCTTCACGAGCTGGGTGAGCGTGCAGTACGCGAGCAGCACGCCGATCAGCCACGGGAAGTAGCCCGCCGGCAGGGGGACGAAGCCCAGCGAGGAGGCCAGCGGCGAGAAGGGCAGCCAGAGCCCGGTCAGCACCGCGAGGACGGTCATCACCATCACCGGCCAGGAGGCGCGGGACTGGACGAAGGGGATCTTCCGGGTGCGGATCATGTGGACGATCAGCGTCTGCGAGAGCAGGCCCTCGACGAACCAGCCGGACTGGAAGAGGGACTGGTCCGCCACGCTGTCGGCCGCGAACACGTGCCACATGATCAGGAACATCGCGATGTCGAAGATCGAGCTGATCGGGCCGATGGTGACCATGAAGCGGCCGATGCCCTTGGCGTCCCAGTTGCGGGGCCGGCGCAGGTACTCCTCGTCCATCCGGTCCCACGGGGTCGCCAGCTGGGCGATGTCGTAGACCAGGTTCTGGACCAGCAGCATGATCGCGAGCATCGGCTGGAAGGGGATGAAGGCGCTCGCGACCAGCACCGAGAAGACGTTGCCGAAGTTCGACGACGCCGTCATCTTGATGTACTTGATCGTGTTGCCGAAGGTGGTCCGGCCCTGGAGGACGCCCTGCTCCAGGACGGTGAGGTCCTTCTCCAGCAGGATGATGTCCGCGGACTCCTTGGCGATGTCGACGGCCGTGTCCACGGAGATGCCGACGTCGGCGTCGCGCAGCGCGGCCGCGTCGTTGATGCCGTCGCCGAGGAACCCGACGGTGTGCCCGTCGGCCTGCAGGGCCCGGACGATCCTGGCCTTCTGGACCGGGTTGACCTTGGCGAAGACCGTCGTACGGGCGGCCAGCGCGCGCAGCTCGGCGTCGTCGAGGGCGTCGGTCGCGGAGCCGGGGACCACGGTGCCCACGTCGATGCCGACGTCCGCGCAGACCCGGGCGGCGACGAGTTCGTTGTCGCCGGTGACGACCTTCACCGCGATGCCCTTGTCGGCGAGGCCCTCCAGGGCGCGGGCGGCGTCGGCCTTCGGCGGGTCGAGGAAGGCGAGGAAGCCGACCAGGGTCAGCCGGTCCTCGTCGGCGACGGAGTAGGTGTCGCGCGGGGTGTCGAGCGTGCGGGTGGCGACGGCGAGGACCCGCAGGCCCCGCCGGTTGTTGTCCTCGGCGATCCGGGTGACGTGCCACCGGAGCTGCTCGGTCAGCTCCACCCTCTCGCCGCGGTCGGTCATGTGCGTGCAGAGGGCCAGGACCTCTTCGACCGCACCCTTGGTGATCATGACGTGTTCGACCGGTCCGCGGTCGCCCGCGAGCGGGTTGCGGGCCAGGACCACGGACATCCGGCGCCGGGCGAAGTCGAAGGGGATCTCGTCGACCAGGGAGAACCGTGTGTCGACGACAACCTCCTCGGCCTCGCCCACGCGGTCGATGACCGCCCGGTCCATGAGGTTGCGCAGGCCGGTCTGGAAGTGGGCGTTCAGGTAGCCGTACTCCAGGACCTCGCCGTCCTCGTTGCCGTGCACGTCCAGGTAGCGGTCCAGGACGATCCGGTCCTCGGTGAGGGTGCCGGTCTTGTCCGTGCAGAGCACGTCCATCGCGCCCAGGTTCTGGATCGCGTTGAGCCGCTTGACGACCACCTTGCGCTTGGCCAGGGCGACCGCGCCGCGGGCGAGGTTGGCCGAGACCACCATCGGGAGCATCTCGGGGGTCAGGCCCACGGCCACGGCGATGCCGAAGAGGAAGGCCTCGTCCCAGTCGCCCTTGGTCAGGCCGTTGATCATGAAGACGACGGGGACCATGACCAGCATGAAGCGGATCAGCAGGAAGCTGACCTTGCGCACACCGGTGTCGAAGTTGGTCTGCGGGCGTTCGCCGACCAGGGAGCCGGCCATCGAACCGAACCAGGTGTCGGAGCCGGTGGCGACGACGACCCCGGTGGCGGTGCCGGAGGTGACCGAGGTGCCCATCAGGGCCAGGTTGTCGGCCTCGACCGGGTCGGTGGTGACCTGCTGGCCCAGGTCCTGCACGCGGGTGTCGGCCTTGGCCACCGGCAGGGACTCGCCGGAGAGCGCGGCCTGGCTGATCATCAGGTCCTTCGCGGTGAGCAGCCGCAGGTCCGCCGGGATCAGGTCGCCGGCGGCCAGCTTGACCACGTCGCCGGGGACCACCTGGTCCATGGGCACTTCGAGGGTGGTGGGTACGCCGCCGCTCCCGGCCCGGCGCTGGACCGCGCAGGTCGTGGTGACGAGCCGCGCCAGCGCGTCGGCGGCGCGGCCCGAGCGGAATTCCTGCCAGAAGCGCAGCAGCCCGCTGATCCCCACCATCACGGAGAGGATGACCACACCGGGGTCGGCGGGGTCCTGCCAGTACATGACGGCGGCCAGGAGGACCAGGACGGCGATGAAGGGGTTCCCGAAGGCCTTCGCGAGCTGGACGTACCAGCGCGGGGCGCGCTCCTGGGCGACGGTGTTCGGGCCGTGGCGCTCCAGCCGGAGCGCGGCCTCGGCGCGGGTGAGGCCGCCCAGGGACGCGTCCACCGACTGCAGCGCCCGGGCGCCCGGGGCGGCGCTGATCCCGGCGAGGCGCTCGCCGACGATCCGGGTCCGGGACTCCAGCTCGGCGGCCTTGCGTTCGCGGCGGGAGCGGCCCGGCGGTGCGAGCTTGGCCGGGGTACGGGGGGTGAGCATGGTCATGGCACATACCTCCCTCCACGGTTCCGGGCGGCACGGAGCCGAACGGTCACGCGGAGTGATCAGGGGTCGGCGTGCGGCGGCCGCGCGGGCCGTCGCGTACGTCGACGGACAGGGATGACGCACGCCGGACGGAGTCGCCCGGTCATGCGGAAGGGAAGGGACGCGAGAGGAACGCAGCCGTGCACGCGGCAGGCGGCGGACCGCTGCCGTGCGCGCTCATGGAGAGGTCGGCCGGTCGGCCGGTCGGCGGATCAGCCGGAGAGAGCGCTGCGAAGACTTCGATCGGGACTCATCCCGAACACCTCCTCGCGTCGCGCTGACATGGCAGGCGCCCGGTCCGGCCGGAAGGGCCGCAGAGGACCGGCGCCTCAGCGACCGTAACACGATCCACGGGGCCGCTCCCTCCCCCTTTCGGCCGGTAGGCCCGATTCGTGTCGTGTCAGCCTCTTGACGTGCGGATGCGCAAAGGCTCGACTTAAGGTTCACAAGTTGGAGAGACGCCGGGGTCTCGGAGCGCGAAGTCGCGAGGTGTCCCGGCCGGGGGGCGACGGGTGGCCGTCGCTTATGGGCAGGAGTGGATGAGTCGTGCAGACTCCCGGATCGCAGTCGTCACTGCACCGCGCGAATCTCGAACGGGTCGTACGGGCGGTGCGGCTCGCGGGGTCGCTGACCCAGGCGGAGATCGCCCGTACCACCGGACTGTCGGCGGCCACGGTCTCCAACATCGTCCGGGAGCTGAAGGACGGCGGGACCGTCGAGGTCACCGACACCTCGGCCGGCGGCAGGCGGGCACGGAGCGTGTCGCTCAGTGGTGACGCGGGCATCGTCATCGGTGTCGACTTCGGCCACACCCACCTGCGGGTGGCCGTCGGAAACCTCGCCCACCAGGTCCTCGCCGAGGAGACCGAACCGCTGGACGTCGACGCCTCCTGGGCGGACGGCTTCGACCGGGCGGAAGCCCTGGTCGGACGGCTGATCGAGGGAATAGGGGTCGGCCTGGACAAGGTCATCGGCGTCGGTCTCGGCGTCCCCGGACCGATCGACGTGGAGTCCGGGACCCTGGGCTCGACCGCGATCCTTCCGGGCTGGGCGGGGATCAATCCGCGCCAGGAGCTCTCCCAGCGCCTCGGCGTGCCCGTCTACGTGGACAACGACGCGAACCTCGGCGCCCTCGGTGAACTCGTTTGGGGGAGCGGCCGGGGAGTGAAGGACCTGGCCTACATCAAGGTGGCCAGCGGTGTCGGCGCCGGCCTGGTGATCAACGGCCAGATCTACCGCGGCCAGGGCGGCACGGCGGGCGAGATCGGGCACATCACGCTGGACGAGTCGGGCCCGGTCTGCCGCTGCGGGAACCGCGGCTGCCTGGAGACCTTCGCCGCCGCCCGGTACGTCCTGCCGCTGCTCCAGGGCACGCACGGACCGGAGTTGACGATGGAGCGGGTGGTCGAACTGGCCCGCGACGGCGACCCCGGCTGCCGCCGGGTGATCACCGATGTCGGCCGTCACATCGGCAGCGGAGTGGCCAGTCTGTGCAACCTGCTGAACCCGAGCCGGGTGGTGCTGGGCGGCTCGCTGGCGGAGGCCGGTGAACTGGTCCTGGCCCCCATCCGTGAATCAGTGGGGAGGTATGCGATCCCCAGTGCGGCCCGGCAGTTGTCGGTACTGACGGGGTCCCTGGGCGGACGGGCCGAGGTGCTGGGAGCGCTGGCGCTCGTGCTGAGCGAGATGGGCGATTCGACGCTTTTGTCAGACCATGGAAGTGGAGTGCGCGCTCCAGCTGTCTTGCCTTCAGGTAGATAACGAATGGCACCGTTGTCATCTCGTTAAGAATTCACTCCTTGACGGCAAAACGCGGCCGGGGTTGACTCACATCCACCTCGGCCGCGGCGTAGCGGCCTCGTCAGGGAGGTTCAAGTAATGAACACGCGTATGCGCAGAGCCGCCGTAGCCGTTGCCGCCGGCGCCATGGCCGTTTCCCTTGCCGCCTGTGGCAGTGCCAAGGAGGCCGGCGAGAAGACGAAGGAGTCCTCCGGCGCGGCCAAGGGCGACGCGATCAAGGTCGGTCTGCTCCTGCCGGAGAACCAGACCGCGCGTTACGAGAAGTTCGACAAGCCGCTCATCGAGAAGAAGGTCGCCGAGCTCACCGGCGGCAAGGGCGAGGTCGTCTACGCCAACGCCAAGCAGGACGCGACCACGCAGAACTCCCAGGTCGACACGATGATCACCAACAAGGTGGACGTCCTGATCATCGACGCGGTGGACTCCAAGGCCATCGCCGGCTCGGTCAAGAAGGCCAAGGACGCCGGTATCCCGGTCGTGGCCTACGACCGCCTGGCCGAGGGCCCGATCGACGCCTACACCTCCTTCGACAACGAAGAGGTCGGCAAGGTCCAGGGCAAGGCGCTGCTGGAGGCGCTGGGCGACAAGGCCAAGGACGGCCAGATCGTCATGATGAACGGTTCGGTCACCGACCCGAACGCCAAGCTCTTCAAGTCCGGCGCGCACTCCGAGCTCGACGGCAAGGTGAACGTCGGCAAGGAGTACGACACCGTCGAGTGGAAGCCGGAGAACGCCAACACCAACATGGCGGCCGCGCTCTCCGCGCTCGGCAAGGACAAGGTCATCGGCGTCTACTCCGCCAACGACGGCATGGCCGGCGGCATCATCACCGCCCTCAAGGCCGCCGGCGTCTCCCCGCTGCCGCCGGTCACCGGCCAGGACGCCGAACTCGCCGGTGTGCAGCGCATCGTCGCGGGCGAGCAGTTCATGAGCGTCTACAAGCCCTACGCCCCCGAGGCCGAGGCCGCCGCCAAGATGGCCGTCGCCCTCGCCAAGGGCGGGAAGGCCGAAGGCAGCACCTCCACGGTCGACAGCCCCACCACCAAGGGCGTCGCGGCCGTCCTGATCCCGGTCGTCTCGCTGACCAAGGCCAACATCAAGGACACCGTCGTCAAGGACGGCGTCTACACGGTCGACGAGATCTGCACCGAGAAGTACGCGGCCGCCTGCGCCGCCATCGGCCTGAAGTAGCGGCCCCCGCCGCCTCCCCGCGAGGCGGCCCCACGTACCTGACCGGCGCCCCGCCCCTCCTCTCCCCGCCACCCGGCGGGGCGCCGGGCAGAAACGTTCCCCCAATCGCCCCGCTCCTGCTCTTCTGCACGACATCCCCGCCGGTCAGGCGGCGAAGGAGATGGTTCATGTGTCCGCTGCGCCCGTGCTGGCGTTGCGAGGGGTCTCGAAGCGGTTCGGCGCCGTTCAGGCCCTGACCGACGTAGAACTCGAGATCCACTCCGGTGAAGTGGTCGCCCTGGTCGGCGACAACGGTGCCGGCAAGTCCACGCTGGTCAAGACGATCGCCGGCGTGCACCCCATCGATGACGGTGTCATCGAGTGGGAGGGGCGCCCGGTTTCCATCGGCAGGCCCCACGACGCCCAGAACCTGGGCATCGCGACGGTCTACCAGGACCTGGCGCTGTGCGACAACATCGACGTCGTCGGCAACCTGTTCCTCGGCCGGGAGCTCAAGAAGTTCGGCGTCCTCGACGAGGTGGAGATGGAGCGGCGCGCCCGCGAGCTCCTGACCACGCTGTCCATCCGGATCCCCAGTGTCCGGATCCCCATCGCCTCGCTGTCGGGCGGTCAGCGCCAGACCGTGGCGATCGCCCGTTCCATGCTGGGCGAGCCCCAGCTCGTCATCCTCGACGAGCCCACCGCCGCCCTCGGCGTCGAGCAGACCGCTCAGGTGCTCGACCTGGTGGAGCGGCTGCGCGAGCGCGGTCACGCCGTGATCCTCATCAGCCACAACATGGCCGATGTGAAGGCCGTCGCCGACAAGGTGGCGGTCCTGCGGCTGGGCCGCAACAACGGTGTCTTCAACGTCGCCGACACCTCGCAGGAAGAGATCATCTCCGCCATCACCGGTGCCACGGACAACGCCGTGACCCGCCGGGCGGCCCGCACCTCGGAGGCCGGCAAGTGAGCACCCAGAACCCTGCCACCGGCCCCCTGGACAAGGGCGCCGTCGGTGAGCACGAGCACATCGACCCGGTCAACCCGGCGGCCGCGCACGACGCGATCCCGGCCGTGGACCCCCGCCTGCTCGTCAGGGAGGAGGGCCTCGCCGGCTACTGGGGCGAGTTCAAGCACAAGATGAAGGCCGGCGACCTGGGTTCCCTCCCGGTCGTCATCGGCCTGATCGTCATCTGGTCCATCTTCCAGGGGCTGAACTCCAACTTCCTCACCCCGGAGAACCTCACCAACATCGCGATCACGATGACCGGCACCGGGATGATCGCCATCGGCATCATCTTCGTGCTGCTCCTCGGCGAGATCGACCTCTCGGTCGGCTCGGTGAGCGGTGTGTCGGGTGCGATCGTCGCCGTCCTCGCCGTCACCCACGGCGTGAACGAATGGCTGGCCATCCTCGCGGCCATCGTCGGCGGTGCCCTGATCGGCTCCATCCACGGCTTCTTCTTCGCCAGGGTAGGGGCCCCCGCCTTCGCCGTGACCCTGTCGGGCCTGCTGTTCTGGCTGGGCGCGATGCTGCAGATCCTCGGCAGCAACGGCACCATCAACATCGACTCCGACGGCGTGGTCGGCCAGCTGACCACGTACTTCTTCTCGGACGTGGCCGTCGCCTACGGGCTGGCCGCGCTCGCGGTGGCCGGCTACTTCCTCGCGGCCTTCTTCGACGCCCGGCGCCGCGAGGCCGCCGGGATGCCCTCCCGGCCGCTCACCGAGATCCTGCTGCGCACGGGCCTGCTCGCCCTGTGCACCTTCGGTCCGGCCGTGCTGTTCAACCAGTACAAGGGCCTGCCGCTCGCGGTGGTGCTCTTCCTGCTGGCCCTGGTCGTCACGGACTTCCTGCTGCGCCGCACGACCTTCGGGCGAAACGTTTTCGCACTGGGTGGCAGCGTCGAGGCCTCCCGCCGTGCGGGCATCAGCGTCACCCGGATCCGGATCACGGTCTTCGCGATCTCCAGCACCTTCGCCGCCATCGGCGGCCTGTTCTGGGCCTCCAAGATCGCGGCGGCCAACCAGAGCGCCGGCGCCGGCGACCTGCTGATGAACGTGATCGCGGCGGCCGTCATCGGCGGCACCAGCCTCTTCGGCGGCCGCGGCCGGACCTGGAACGCCCTCCTCGGCGTCATGGTCATCGTCTCGATCCAGTACGGTCTGGCGCTGGAGGGCATCGCGACGCCGGTCCAGTACATGATCACCGGTGCGGTCCTGCTGGCCACCGTGGTGATCGACTCGGTCACCCGCAAGACCCAGAAGACGGCCGGACGCGCCTGACCGCGCGCCCGAGGGCCCGCCGGAGCCGGCTCCGGCGGTAACACCGGTCACATGCCCGGCGTCACTTCTCGTGGCGCCGGGCATCGGTGCGTGCATGTGCGGGGTACTCGTGTGCGGGTATACGCCCGTATGTGAGGTGTGGCCGCAGGATCGGGCGTACATGTATGACAAAGGTGTGACTGCTCCGGGACGGCCCGATGACCGCGCGCGGAGACGGAACATTAGACTCGACAGACCAGCAAGCAACTGCAAGGAGGCACGGGTGCTGCTGCCCCGCATCAAGGGACCGCGCGATCTGGACCGGCTCAGCCAGGAGGAGCTCGACCAGCTCGCGGCCGAGATCAGGTCCTTCCTCGTCGCCGCCGTCTCCAAGACCGGCGGGCACCTCGGCCCCAACCTCGGCGTGGTCGAACTGACGATCGCCCTGCACCGGGTCTTCGAATCGCCCAAGGACAAGGTCCTCTTCGACACCGGCCACCAGGCCTACGTCCACAAGCTGCTCACGGGCCGCCAGGACTTCGGCAACCTGCGCTCCAAGGGCGGCCTGTCCGGCTACCCCTCGCGGGCCGAGTCCGACCACGACGTCATCGAGAACTCGCACGCCTCCACCGTGCTGGGCTGGGCCGACGGTCTGGCCAAGGCCAACGAGGTACTGGGCCGCGAGGACCACCACGTCGCCGCCGTCATCGGCGACGGCGCACTGACCGGCGGTATGGCCTGGGAGGCGCTGAACAACATCGCCGCGGCCAAGGACCGCCCGCTCGTCATCGTCGTCAACGACAACGAGCGCTCCTACGGCCCCACCATCGGCGGCCTCGCCAACCACCTGGCCACCCTGCGCACCACCGACGGCTACGAGCGCTTCCTCGCCCGCGGCAAGGAGCTCCTCGAACGCACCCCGGTCGTCGGCAAGCCGCTCTTCGAGACCCTGCACGGCGCCAAGAAGGGCCTCAAGGACTTCATCGCCCCGCAGGGCATGTTCGAGGACCTGGGCCTGAAGTACATCGGGCCCATCGACGGCCACGACATCGAGGCCCTGGAGTCCGCCCTGCAGCGCGCCAAGCGCTTCAGCGGCCCGGTCATCGTGCACTGCCTCACGCAGAAGGGCCGCGGCTACACCCCCGCCCTGGAGCACGAGGCGGACCGCTTCCACGCGGTCGGCGTCATCCACCCCGACACCGGACTGCCGGTCAAGACCGCCGCGGCCAGCTGGACCTCCGTCTTCGCCGACGAGATGGTCAAGATCGGCCACGAGCGCGAGGACATCGTCGGCATCACCGCCGCCATGCTCCACCCGGTCGGCCTGAACAAGTTCGCCGAGGCCTTCCCGGACCGCATCTACGACGTCGGCATCGCCGAGCAGCACGGCGCCACCTCCGCGGCGGGCCTGGCCACCGGCGGCGTCCACCCGGTCTTCGCGGTGTACGCGACCTTCCTCAACCGCGCCTTCGACCAGGTCCTGATGGACGTGGCCCTGCACAAGTGCGGCGTCACCTTCGTCCTGGACCGCGCCGGTGTCACCGGCGACGACGGCGCCTCCCACAACGGCATGTGGGACATGTCCATCCTCCAGGTCGTCCCGGGCCTGCGCCTCGCCGCCCCGCGCGACGCCGAGCAGCTGCGCGCCCAGCTGCGCGAGGCCGTCGAGGTCAAGGACGCCCCGACCGTGGTCCGCTTCTCCAAGGGTGTCGTCGGCCCGGCCGTACCGGCCGTCGGCCGGATCGGCGGCATGGACGTCCTGCGCACCCCGGGCGCCGAGGTCACCAGTCCGGACGTGCTGCTCGTCTCGGTCGGCGCGCTCGCCCCGATGTGCCTGGAGATCGCCGACCTGCTGGACAAGCAGGGCATCTCCACGACCGTCGTCGACCCCCGCTGGGTCAAGCCCGTCGACGAGGCACTGGCCCCGCTCGCGGACCGGCACCGCGTGGTCGTCACCGTCGAGGACAACGGCCGCGCCGGCGGCGTGGGCTCCGCCGTCTCGCAGGCCCTGCGGGACGCGGGCGTCGACGTACCGCTGCGCGACTTCGGCATCCCGCAGCGCTTCCTCGACCACGCCCTCCGCAAGGAGATCATGGCCGAGATCGGCCTGACCGCCCCGGACGTCGCCCGGCAGGTGACGGGCCTGGTCGCCAAGCTGGACGGGCGTTACGACAGCGAGCCGGCGGCCACCGTCGACTAGCCCGGACGGCGGGCACTAGATCGCCGCGCGGTTGCACGTCACGGGCCGGGAGATCACTCTTGAGGAGTGGGCCTCCCGGCCCGTTCGCGTGCGTCGACACCTGTTCGGAGGTGCGTCGGTGAGTAGGGATATGCACAGCCCCTTCCGCACCAAGACGGTGGAGCAGTCCATCCGCGACACGGAGGAGCCGGAACACGCGCTCCGCAAGTCGCTCTCCGCCTGGGACCTGACGGTGTTCGGTGTGGGTGTCATCATCGGCACCGGCATCTTCGTCCTCACGGGCATCGCGGCCCGGAACAACGCCGGACCCGCCACCGCCCTCGCCTTCGTGGCCGCTGGCATCGTCTGCGCCCTCGCGGCGCTCTGCTACGCCGAGTTCGCGTCCACCGTGCCGGTGGCCGGATCGGCGTACACCTTCAGTTACGCCTCCATCGGCGAGCTGCCCGCCTGGATCATCGGCTGGGACCTGGTGCTGGAGTTCGCGCTCGGCACGGCGGTGGTCGCGGTCGGCTGGTCCGGCTACGTGCGCCACCTCATGGACACCAACCTCGGCTGGACCCTGCCGACCTCCCTGTCCGGCCCCGATGCCGGCGGCCACTTCGACCTGCTGGCCTTCCTGTTGGTCCTGGTGCTGACGTGGATCCTGGTCGTCGGGACGAAGCTCTCCGCACGCATCACCGCGGTCGTCGTCGCCATCAAGGTGACCGTCGTGCTGCTGGTCATCGTCGCGGGCCTGTTCTTCATCAAGGCCGACAACTACTCGCCGTTCATCCCGCCGGCCCAGCCACAGGCCGAGGGCGTCAGCGGCTGGCACTCGCCGCTGGTCCAGGTGCTCTTCGGTTACGAGCCGACCAACTTCGGTGTGATGGGCATCTTCACGGCGGCCTCGCTCATCTTCTTCGCCTTCATCGGCTTCGACGTCGTGGCGACGGCGGCCGAGGAGACCAAGAACCCCCAGCGGGACATGCCGCGCGGCATCCTGGGCTCGCTGCTCATCTGCACCGTGCTCTACGTCGCGGTGACCCTCGTGGTCACGGGTATGCAGAAGTACTCGGAGATGTCGGCGACCGCGCCGCTCGCCGAGGCCTTCAAATCGGTGAACCAGCCGTTCTTCTCGGGCGCCATCAGTCTCGGCGCGTCCGTCGGCCTGATCACCGTCTGCATGATCCTGCTGCTCGGCCAGACCCGTGTGTTCTTCGCCATGAGCCGCGACGGACTGCTGCCCCGGGTCTTCTCCGTGACCCACCCGAAGTACCGCACCCCCTACCGGGCCACGATCCTGCTCGGCGGGATCATCGCGATCGTCGCGGGCTTCACCAGCCTGGAGAGCCTCGCGGAACTGGTCAACATCGGCACCCTGTTCGCCTTCGTGGTGGTCGCGCTCGGCGTCATCGTCCTCCGCAGGACCCGCCCCGACCTGCACCGGGCCTTCCGCACCCCGTGGGTGCCGTTCCTCCCGATCCTGTCGATCGCGGCCTCGCTCTGGCTGATGCTCAACCTGCCGGCCGAGACCTGGCTGCGCTTCGGCGTCTGGATGGCCATCGGCGTCATCGTCTACTTCGTCTACGGACGCCGGCACAGCCGCCTGGGCAAGGTCGGCGCGGACGCCACGTACTGAAACCGTCCCGGCCGCGCGAACGCCGGAGCCGGCCGTACGGGGTCACCCGTAGGGCCGGCTCCGTGTGTGCGCCAGGGCCCGTCAGCCCTTGGCGGGGGACTCCTTCGCGGAGGCGGGGACCTTCTCGTCCTTGCGCAGGGCGTCCCACAGCTGGGTGGCCTGCGGCTCGGCCACGACCACGCGGTTCGGGTCCACCTTGTCGTAGGCGACCGGCAGCATGATGGTCTCCATCGTCTCCGGGTTCACGCCCTTCATGCTCTGCGCGAAGTCGGACAGCGCGGTGAGCGAGGCCAGATCGGAGTCGGTGGTCAGCGACTTGGTGCCGGCGTCGGCGAGCTTGTACAGCCGGGCCGGGTTGCCGAGGACGTCCTGCTTCTTGATCTCCGCCAGCATGGCCAGTATGAACTGCTGCTGCAGGCCGATGCGTCCGAGGTCGCTGCCGTCGCCGTAGCCGTACCGGGTACGGACGAACCTGAGCGAGTCGGTGCCGTTCAGCCGGTGCGTGCCCGCGTCGAGCTTCAGACCGCCCTTGGCGCCGCTCATCGGCTTGTCCAGGGTGACGGTGACCCCGCCCAGCGCGTCCACCAGGCCCTTGAAGCCCGCGAAGTCCACCTCGACGAAGTGGTCCACGCGGACACCGGACATCTGCTCGACCGTGTTGACCACGCAGGCCGGACCGGCCAGCGAGTAGACGGAGTTGAACATCACCCGCTTCGCGGACGGCACCGCCTTGCCGTCGCGGTCCTTGCACTCGGGCCGGGTGATCAGGGTGTCGCGCGGGATGCTCACCGCGGTGGCCCTGCCCCGGCCCTCGGGTATGTGCACCAGCATCGCGGTGTCCGAGCGGGCGCCGCTGACCGACCCGTGGTCGAGGTCGCCGTTGGCCCCGGCCCGCGAGTCGGAGCCGAGCACCAGGATGTTCTGCGCGTTCGCGACCACCTTGGCGGGCCGGTCGTCACCGATCGCCTGGTCCAGGTCGACGCTGTCGATGTTGCCGTTGAGGTGGCTGTACGCCCACCAGCCCGCTCCGGCCGCGCCCAGGATCAGCACGGCGACCAGCAGCAGGGTGATCCGCAGGATGCGGCGTCGGCGGCGCCCGGGCCGCGTGTGCGTTTCCGTCGCGTGCGTTTCCGTCATGGGGGTGAATCTTAGACAGGTATTCGAACGGCCGAAGCCCGCCCCCCGTGGGAGGCGGGCCGGGCCGTCGAACAGCCGTCTGCGATCCGGACTAGGCCGGGACGCTCGCGATGCCGGGGGCGAGGAACTTCCTGCCGTTCACACGCTCCGAGACACCCTCACGGTCCAGGTACGGCGTGATGCCGCCCAGGTGGAAGGGCCAGCCGGCGCCGGTGATGAGGCAGAGGTCGATGTCCTGGGCCTCGGCCACGACACCCTCCTCCAGCATCAGGCCGATCTCCTGCGCCACCGCGTCCAGGACGCGCATCCGGACCTGCTCCTCCGTCAGGACGACATCGCCCTGCACCAGGAGGGCGGCGACCTCGGGGTCCAGCTCCGGCTTGCCGGAGTCGTAGACGTAGAAGCCGCGCTTGCCGGCCTCGACGACCCGCTTGAGGTTCGGGGAGACGGTGAAGCGCTCCGGGAAGGAGCGGTTCAGGGTCTCGGAGACGTGCAGGCCGATCGCCGGGCCCACGAGCTCCAGCAGCACCAGCGGGGACATCGGCAGGCCGAGCGGCTCGATGGCCTTCTCCGCCGTGGCGACCGGGGTGCCCTCGTCGATGACGTTCTGGATCTCGCCCATGAAGCGGGTCAGGATGCGGTTCACGACGAACGCCGGGGCGTCCTTGGTGAGGACCGCGGTCTTCTTCAGCTTCTTGGCGACACCGAAGGCCGTGGCCAGCGAGGCGTCGTCGGTCTGCTCACCGCGGACGATCTCCAGCAGCGGGAGGATCGCGACCGGGTTGAAGAAGTGGAAGCCGACCACGCGCTCCGGGTGCTGGAGCTTGGAGGCCATCTCCGACACCGACAGGGAGGAGGTGTTGGTGGCGAGGATCGCGTGCGCCGGGGCGACCGCCTCGACCTCCGCGAACACCTTCTGCTTGACGGACATCTCCTCGAACACGGCCTCGATGATGAAGTCCGCGTCCGCGAAGCCCTCGGCCTTGTCCAGGACACCGCTCACCAGGGCGGTCAGGCGGTTGGCCTTGTCCTGGTTGATGCGGCCCTTGCCGAGCAGCTTCTGGATCTCGGCGTGGACGTAGCCCACGCCCTTGTCCACGCGCTCCTGGTCGATGTCGGTGAGGACCACCGGCACCTCCAGGCGGCGCAGGAAGAGCAGCGCCAGCTGCGAGGCCATCAGGCCCGCGCCGACGACGCCGACCTTGGTGACCGGACGGGCCAGGGACTTGTCCGGAGCACCGGCCGGGCGCTTGGCGCGCTTCTGCACCAGGTTGAAGGCGTAGATGCCGGAGCGCAGTTCGCCGCCCATGATGAGGTCGGCCAGGGCCGTGTCCTCGGCGTCGAAGCCGGCCTGCAGGTCGCCGTCCTTGGCCGCGGCGATGATGTCCAGCGCGCGGTAGGCGGCCGGAGCGGCGCCGTGCACCTTGGAGTCCGCGATGAAGCGGCCCTTGGCGACGGCCGCGTCCCAGGCCTCGCCGCGGTCGATCTCCGCACGGACGACCTCGGTGGTGCCGTTCAGGACGTTCGCGGTCCACAGGAGCGACTGCTCCAGGAAGTCCGCGCCCTCGAAGATCGCGTCGGCGATGCCGAGCTCGAAGACCTGCTTGCCCTTCAGCTGCCGGTTCTGGTTCAGCGAGTTCTCGATGATGACCGAGACCGCGCGCTCGGCGCCGATCAGGTTCGGCAGGATGGCGCAGCCGCCCCAGCCGGGGACCAGACCGAGGAAGACCTCGGGCAGCGAGAAGGCCGGGATGGCCTTGGAGACGGTGCGGTAGCTGCAGTGCAGGCCGACCTCGACGCCGCCGCCCATCGCCGCGCCGTTGTAGTACGCGAAGGTCGGCACAGCCAGCGCCGAGAGGCGCTTGAAGACGTCGTGGCCGCCCTTGCCGATGGCGAGCGCCTCGTCGTGCTTCTTCAGCAGCTCGACGCCCTTGAGGTCGGCGCCGACCGCGAAGATGAACGGCTTGCCGGTGATGCCCGCACCGACGATGGTGCCGGCGGTGGCCTCCTGCTCGACCTGGTCGATCGCCGCGTTCAGGTTGGCGAGGGACTGCGGGCCGAAGGTGGTCGGCTTGGTGTGGTCGAAGCCGTTGTCCAGCGTGATGAGCGCGAAGCGCCCGGCGCCGAACGGCAGGTCCAGGTGGCGGACGTGCGCGGACGTGACGACCTCGTCCGGGAACAGCTCGGCCGCGCCCTTCAGGAGCTCAGCGGTGGTGCTCATGCCACTCCCTCGCTGCGCTCGGTCGAGCACTCGCACGTGCTGCTGTTTTTCATTGTTCCCTCGCTACGCTCGCTCACTTGGAGTCTCCCTCGGCGTTGAAGTTCGGGTTCTCCCAGATGACCGTGGCGCCCATGCCGAAGCCGACGCACATGGTGGTCAGGCCGTAGCGGACGTGCGGCTGCTCCTCGAACTGGCGGGCCAGCTGCGTCATCAGGCGCACGCCGGAGGAGGCCAGCGGGTGACCGAAGGCGATGGCACCGCCGTACTGGTTCACGCGGGCGTCGTCGTCGGCGATGCCGTAGTGCTCCAGGAACGCGAGCACCTGGACCGCGAAGGCCTCGTTGATCTCGAAGAGACCGATGTCGTCGATCGTCAGGCCGGCCTGGGCCAGGGCCTTCTCGGTGGCCGGGATGGGGCCGTAGCCCATGACCTCCGGCTCGACACCCGCGAAGGAGTACGAGACGAGGCGCATCTTGACCGGGAGGTTGTTCTCGCGGGCGAAGTCCTCGGACGCGATGATCGCGGCGGTGGCACCGTCGTTGAGACCGGCGGCGTTGCCCGCGGTGACCCGGCCGTGCGTACGGAACGGGGTCTTCAGGTTCGCCAGGTTCTCCAGCGTGGTGCCCGGGCGCATCGGCTCGTCGGTGGTGACCAGGCCCCAGCCCGTCTCGCCCGCGGCCTCGTTGGTGTTGCGCACCGAGATCGGGACCAGGTCCTGCTGGATCTTGCCGTCGGCGTACGCCTTGGCGGCCTTCTCCTGCGAGCGCACGGCGTACTCGTCGGCGCGGAGCTTGGTGATCGTCGGGTACCGGTCGTGCAGGTTCTCGGCGGTCATGCCCATGAACAGGGCGGACTCGTCGACCAGCTTCTCGGAGACGAAGCGCGGGTTCGGGTCCACGCCCTCGCCCATGGGGTGACGGCCCATGTGCTCGACACCGCCGGCGAGAGCGACGTCGTACGCACCGAAGGCCACACCGCCCGCGACGGCGGTCACGGCGGTCAGCGCGCCGGCGCACATGCGGTCGATGGAGTAGCCCGGGACGGACTGCGGGAGGCCCGCGAGGATGCCGGCCGTGCGGCCCAGCGTCAGACCCTGGTCGCCGATCTGCGTGGTCGCGGCGATGGCGACCTCGTCGATCTTCTTGGGGTCCAGGTCCGGGTTGCGGCGCAGCAGCTCCCGGATCGCCTTCACGACGAGATCGTCGGCGCGGGTCTCGTTGTAGATGCCCTTCGGGCCCGCCTTGCCGAACGGGGTGCGGACGCCGTCGACGAAGACGACGTCCCTGACGGTACGAGGCACGTTGGCTCTCCTCCAGGTGCGGGATGGCACTGCTGCGCGGGGGCGCACTCGGCATACGTTGCTGAGCGCCCGCTCACCCGACCATGCTACTTGCGGGTAACCAATGTGCACACCCCCTCCCCGAGGAGCGGCGAAGGTCACACTCGGTCCCCGTGACCGCAAGAGCCCCCGGCCGGGGGCCGGGGGCTCTGCTGTGCGGGACGGGATCAGGCGCTGGCGGACAGGGCCGTGACCAGGACCGGGGTCACCTGTTCGATCTGCCAGGGCCGGGCGCCGTGCAGTGCCAGGGTCCCGGCGACCGCGTCCGCGTCCAGCCGCTGCGGCGGCTCCCAGCACACGCGGCGGACGGTGTCCGGGGTGATCAGGTTCTCCTGGGGCAGGTTCAGCTGCTCCGCCAGCGCCGAGACGGCGGTGCGGGCGGCGGCCAGCCGGGCCGCGGCGGCCGGGTCCTTGTCGGCCCAGGAGCGCGGCGGGGGCGGGCCGGACGGGGTCGCCCCCGGCTGCGGCAGCTCGCTCTCGGGCAGCGCCTTCGCGCGGTCCACGGCGGCCATCCACTGGTCGAGCTGGCGACGGCCCATCCGCTGCCCGTAGCCGGGCAGGGCCGAGAGGGTGTGCACGTTCGCGGGGAGGGCGAGAGCGGCCTCGACGATCGCGGCGTCGCCCAGCACCTTGCCCGGCGACACGTCACGCCGCCGCGCGATCCGGTCCCGGGACTCCCACAGCTCCCGTACGACGGCCATCTGCCGGCGGCGGCGCACCTTGTGCATGCCGGACGTACGGCGCCACGGGTCCTTGCGCGGCGGGGCCGGCGGGGCGGAGGCGATCGCGTCGAACTCCTGCCGGGCCCACTCCAGCTTGCCCTGCCGGTCCAGCTCCTTCTCCAGCGCGTCCCGCAGGTCCACCAGCAGCTCCACGTCCAGAGCGGCGTAGCGCAGCCACGGCTCGGGCAGCGGTCGGGTGGACCAGTCGACGGCGGAGTGGCCCTTCTCCAGGGCGTAGCCGAGAACGCTCTCGACCATCGCGCCGAGTCCGACCCGGGGGAAGCCGGCGAGCCGGCCCGCGAGCTCGGTGTCGAACAGCGAGGTGGGGACCATGCCTATTTCGCGCAGGCACGGCAGGTCCTGGGTGGCGGCGTGCAGGATCCACTCGGTGCCGGAGAGGGCCTCGCCCAGTGCGGACAGGTCGGGGCAGCCCACCGGGTCGATCAGTGCGGACCCGGCTCCCTCGCGGCGCAGCTGTACGAGGTAGGCGCGCTGGCCGTAGCGGTATCCGGAGGCGCGTTCGGCGTCGACTGCCACGGGGCCGGTGCCCGCGGCGAAGGCCGCGACCACCTCGGCGAGGGCGTCCGCGTCGGCGACCACCGGAGGGATCCCCTCGCGGGGCTCCAGCAGGGGGATCGGCAGCCCACCGGGCGGAACAACGACGTCGTCCGGGGGGCCGCCCCCGGTGGTGGTGCGCAGGTCTGCTGCGGTCTCTTGGGCGTCGGTCACCGGTCAAGGGTATCCGTGTATACGACGCGCCCGTCGCCGGAACGTTCCGGCGACGGGCGCGATCAGTAGGTGGGGTGTTTCCCCGGGGTGCCCCGGACGTTTGTCCGGGCGCTTGTCCGGGCGTCCGCCCGGGGGTGCGTCCGGTGGTTGCGTCCGGGGGTTCCGGACGACTATCCGGGCGCTCCGGCCCGCGCTCAGTGGATGATCCCGGTGCGCAGGGCCACGGCGACCATTCCCGCGCGGTCACCGGTGCCCAGCTTGCGGGCGATGCGGGCCAGGTGGGACTTGACGGTCAGGGCGGACAGGCCCATCGAGACGCCGATGGCCTTGTTGGACTGGCCCTCCGCGACGAGGCGCAGGACCTCGACCTCGCGGCCGGAGAGCTCCCGGTAGCCGCCCGGGTGGCTCGGGGCACCCGGGGGGCGGCGGTGCATACGGGCGGCGGCGGCGCCGATGGGGGCGGCGCCGGGCCGGGTGGGGAGCCCGATGTTGGTGCGCGTACCGGTGACGACGTAGCCCTTCACCCCGCCCGCGAGGGCGTTGCGGACGGCGCCGATGTCGTCGGCGGCGGACAGGGCCAGGCCGTTCGGCCAGCCTGCGGCACGGGTCTCGGAGAGCAGGGTCAGACCGGAACCGTCGGGCAGGTGTACGTCGGCCACGCAGATGTCGCGCGGGCTGCCGACGCGGGGGCGGGCCTCCGCGATGGACGACGCCTCGATCACGTCACGGACTCCGAGGGCCCACAGATGGCGGGTCACGGTGGAACGCACGCGCGGGTCGGCCACGACGACCATGGCCGTCGGCTTGTTCGGGCGGTAGGCGACCAGGCTTGCGGGCTGCTCGAGAAGAACGGACACCTAGGCCTCCTGGGGGAGTGGCGGGACGGCCGGCTGGGGGAAGGAAGCCGGTGCGAACCGTGCGGATGGTCACTGACTCCTTCGGCACGTCACCCGCCCGGCTTTAGGGAATGATCACGATTTGGTGAGTAACAATTCGGGCAATTCGGACGCCTGATCGATCATCGGGTGATCAGAAGCCCTCAACGGAGGCCGCGTTGTGACACTCCGCCCCCGCCTGCCACGGGGAGGTGCCCCTTTCGGGGCGGCCTTGCCGCCCCGTGGCTACGGGTGGTGCGGACCGCGGCGCTGTGGCAGGGAGACCACGCCCGTCGCCGTGTCCGTCGGGCCCACCGGCGGCAGGCCCGCGATCTGGCAGATCAGTTCGCACCACGCCGACAGGTGCGCCGGGGTGTCCGGGACCCCGCCCACGCCCTCGCGCGGCGTCCACGAGGCCCTGATCTCGATCTGCGTCGCGGGCCGGCGCTCCGCGAGCCCGCCGAAGTAGTGCGAGCTCGCCATGGTCACCGTCCCGCTCGCCTCCCCGTAGGCCAGCCCGCGCGCCTCCAGGGCCCCCGTCAGCCAGGACCAGCACACCTCCGGCAGCAGCGGGTCCGCGGCCATCTCGGGCTCCAGCTCCGCCCGCACGAGCGTCACCAGGCGGAAGGTCCCGTGCCAGGCGTCGTGCCCGGCCGGATCGTGGAGCAGGATGAGCCGGCCGTCGGCCAGGTCGTCCTCCCCGTCCACCACCGCGGCCTCCAGCGCGTAGGCGTACGGGGCCAGCCGCTGGGGCGGCTTCGTCGGATCGATCTCGACCCCCGGGCGCAGCCGGGCCTTCTTCAAGCCTTCGACCGCCCGGCGGAACGGGAGTGGGACGGAGCCCTCCTTCGCACTGTCCGTACCGTCGGCGCCATCTGAAAATCGTCCCTGAGCCGCAGCCATGCGGGGAAGACTAGGCGGTATGTGCGGCCGTGCGGCGCAGGGACACCCGTGCCGGGCCGGGCACTTCTTCATACGTGCGAAGATTTGGGTCGTGAGCGCCAACGACAGCCCCAAGGGCCAGCCGAGCCAGACGTACGATTCCGCCTTCCTGAAGGCGTGCCGACGGGAGCCGGTACCGCACACGCCGGTGTGGTTCATGCGGCAGGCCGGGCGCTCCCTCCCCGAGTACCGCAAGGTCCGCGAGGGCACCGCCATGCTGGAGTCCTGCATGCGGCCCGACCTGGTCACCGAGATCACCATGCAGCCGGTGCGGCGCCACAACGTCGACGCGGCGATCTTCTTCTCCGACATCGTGGTCCCGCTCAAGGCCATCGGCGTCGACCTGGACATCAAGCCGGGTGTGGGCCCGGTCGTCGCCCAGCCGATCCGCCGCCGCGAGGACCTCGCACAGTTGCGCGACCTCACCCCCGAGGACGTCTCGTACGTCACCGAGGCGATCGGCATGCTCACGGGTGAACTGGGCTCCACGCCGTTGATCGGCTTCGCGGGCGCGCCTTTCACCCTTGCGAGCTACCTCGTCGAGGGCGGCCCGTCGAAGAACCACGAGCACACCAAGGCCCTCATGTACGGGGACCCGCAGCTCTGGGCCGACCTGCTCGACCGCCTCGCGGAGATCACCTCCGCCTTCCTGAAGGTCCAGATCGAGGCCGGTGCCTCCGCCGTCCAGCTCTTCGACTCCTGGGTCGGCGCGCTCGCCCCGGCGGACTACCGCCGCTCCGTCATGCCCGCCTCGGCGAAGGTCCTGCAGTCCGTCGCCTCCTACGGGGTCCCCCGCATCCACTTCGGCGTGGGCACGGGCGAGCTCCTCGGCCTGATGGGCGAGGCCGGCGCCGACGTCGTGGGCGTCGACTACCGCGTCGCGCTCGACGAGGCGGCCCGCCGCGTCGGCCCCGGCAAGGCCCTCCAGGGCAACCTGGACCCGGCCGTGCTCTTCTCCACCACGGAAGCGGTCGAGGCCAAGGCGGACGAGGTCCTCGCGGCGGCCGCCGGCCTGGAGGGCCACGTCTTCAACCTCGGCCACGGCGTCCTCCCGACGACCGACCCCGAGGCACTGACCCGCCTGGTGGACTACGTCCACACCAAGACGGCCCGCTGAGGCCCGGGGCACCGGAACGCGAACGCCGCGCCGCGCCGCGCCGCTCCGCGCCGTGCACCGCACGGTGCGGAGCGGCGGTCAGACGCCTGCCGCGCGGACTGCCGAGACCGCTTTGCGGGCCGCCACCAGGACCGGGTCCCAGACCGGGGAGAACGGCGGGGCGTACCCCAGGTCGAGCGAGACGATCCGGTCCACCGTCATGCCCGCCGTGAGGGCGACCGCCGCGATGTCGACCCGCTTCGCCGAACCGGCGCCGCCGACGATCTGTACGCCGAGGAGCCGGCCCGTACGGCGTTCCGCCAGCATCTTCACCGTCATCTCCGCCGCGCCCGGGTAGTAGCCCGCCGTGTTGGTGGAGGTGATGGTGGCCGTCACGAAGCGCAGGCCCGCCGCCAGCGCGTCGCGCTCGCGCAGCCCCGTACGGGCGATCTCCAGGTCGCAGACCTTGCTGACCGCCGTGCCGACCACCCCGGGGAAGGTCGCGTAGCCGCCGCCCACGCCAGAGCCGATGACCTGCCCGTGCTTGTTGGCGTGGGTGCCCAGGGGGATGTGCCGGGTCCGGCCCGCGACCAGGTCCAGGACCTCCACGCAGTCGCCGCCCGCCCAGACGTTCTCGTGACCGCGCACGCGCATCGACAGGTCCGTGAGGATCCCGCCCGAGGGACCGAGCGGAAGGCCGGCGGCGCGGGCCAGCGCGGTGCGCGGCTCCACGCCGATGCCGAGCACGACCACGTCCGCCGGGTACTCCTCGCCGTCCGCCGTGGCCACCGCGCGCGCCCGGCCCTCCTCGTCCGTGAGGATCTTCGTCACCTCGGCGCGCGAGACCGTGACGATCCCCATCCGGTTCATCGCGCGGTGCACCAGACCGCCCATGTCGGGATCCAGCGTGGCCATCGGCTGCTCGCCCCGGTGCAGGACGGTCACCTCGTAGCCCCTCAGCACCAGGGCCTCGGCCATCTCCACGCCGATGTAGCCCGCGCCGACCACGACCGCCCGCCGGCCCCGGGTGCGCTCCAGCGCGTCCATCAGGCGCTGGCCGTCGTCCAGGGTCTGGATGCCGTGCACCCCGTGCGCGCCGATGCCGGGCAGGCGCGGACGCACCGGCCGGGCACCCGTGGCCAGGACGAGCTTGTCGTAGTGCGTCCAGGCCTCGGACCCGCCGTCCAGATCACGGGCGCGGACCCGGGACCCCGGCAGGTCGAGCTCCACCACCTCCGTACGGGTGCGCAGGTCGATGTCCCGCGCGCGGTGCTCCTCGGGGGTGCGGGCGATCAGCTCGTCGCGCCCGCCGACCAGACCGCCGACCCAGTACGGGATGCCGCAGGCCGAGTAGGAGGTGAAACGGCCGCGCTCGAAGGCCACGATCTCCAGGTCCTGCGGCCCCCTGAGCCTGCGGGCCTGTGACGCGGCGGACATCCCCGCCGCGTCGCCCCCGACCACCACCAGCCGTTCCGTCGCCATCGCCCGTACCGCCCCTTCACCGACGTCGAATGGTGAACACGCTACGGGCGAACGCGCGTTCAGTCCTGCACGTCGGCCTCGGTGTCCGGAGCCGCCATCCGCTGCGCGGGGACCGCCACCCGCTTCGGGCTCGGGCCCGTCCTCGGCCGCGCCGGCCGCCACCGCCGGTACGCCCGGACCAGCAGCGCCACCACCGAGGCCGCCAGCAGGAACGGCAGCAGCGCCCCCAACGCCACCATCAGGTAGCGCAGGATCTTCGTGAAGACCTCCCAGCCGCCGCTCAGCGCACCGAGGAAGGTGGGCTCCTCCTCCTTCTCCTTCTCCTCCGCCGGGACCGGCTCGGAGACCTCCAGTGTGATCGTGCCCATCGACGTCTGGTCCTTCAGCGCCGTCTGCTGCGCCAGCAGCGACTCCAGGTCGGACTGGCGCCGGCTCAGCTCGCCCTCCAGCATCACCACCTCGCTCAGCGCCGAGGCCCTGCCCATCATCTCCCGCACCCGCGCCACGCTGGCCTGCTGCGAGGAGACGCGGCTGCCGATATCCGCGACCTTCTCGGTGACGTCCTGCGCGTCGACCTTGCGGTGCAGCAGCTTCCCGCCGCCCTCCAGGGCGGCGAGCACGGAGTCGTAGCGCTCGCCGGGCACCCGCAGGGTCACCGTCGAGGTCATCCGGCCGTTCTCGCCGCGCTCGGTCGACTCCTGGCCGACGTAGCCGCCTGCGCCGTCGGCCGCCGTGCGCGCCGCCGCGAGGGTCTTCTGCACATCGGCCGTCTCGATGCCGAGCGTCGCCGTACGGATGACGTTCGGCCGGACCGCGACCGGCGCTCCGTCCTTCGCGCCGGACGACCCCGCCGATCCCGCCGGGGCCGGGGCCGCCGCGGCGCCCGCCGAGCCCTCCCGCGCCTTCCCGTCGGCCGCGGGCGGCGCCACCGCCGCCTTGTCGCTCGCGGAACCCTGCCCGTCCGCCCCGCAGCCAGTGAGCGCGAGCACCCCGGTGAGGCAGAGGGCGGCCAGGGCCGCCGCGGAACGGTGTCTGCTGATGCTGCGCATCGCTGTGAACCCCCCAAGATCGGCTGGTGTTGCCCCTTCGACGTACAGGGTCCCGTCGCGGGTTTCGCACACGCGGTTCCGAGCCGGTCCCGATGCGGTCACGGTCCGGCCTCGGTGATCGGTCTGAGACGATGTGTCCATGCAGGAAGCGGACATGCGTACGGAGCTGCCGGGGACCGCCACCCGGCCCGCCGGCTCCCCGGGCCACATCGTCGTCATCGGCGGCGGCATCGCGGGCCTCGCGGCGGCCCACCGGCTGCTCGCAGAGGGCGCCCGCGTCACGCTGCTGGAGGCCGGACCGAGACTCGGCGGCAAGCTGTACTCCGGCGAACTCGCCGGAGCCCCCGTCGACCTCGGCGCCGAGTCCATGCTCGCCCGCCGCCCCGAGGCCGTGGCCCTCGCCGAGGCCGTGGGCCTGGCCGACGCCGTGCAGCCGCCCGCCACCGCCACCGCCCACCTGTGGACCAGGGGCGCGCTGCGGCCGATGCCGCGCGGCCACGTCATGGGCGTGCCCGCAGACCTCGGGCCGCTCGCCGCCTCCGGGGTCCTCTCCGCCGAGGGCCTGGCCCGCATCGAGGCCGAGCGGACGCTGCCGCCCGCCGAGATCGGCGAGGACGTCGCCGTCGGGGAGTACGTGGCCGCCCGCCTCGGCCGCGAGGTCGTCGACCGGCTGGTGGAACCGCTGCTCGGCGGGGTCTACGCGGGCGACGCCTACCGCATCTCGATGCGGGCCGCGGTGCCCCAGCTCTTCGAGGTCGCCCGTACGCACGCGCTGCTGGGCGACGGCGTCCGGGAACTGCAGCGCAAGGCCCAAAGCGGGCCCCAGCCGGCCGGCCCGGTGTTCGCGGGTATCGACGGCGGCATCGGACGCCTCCCGCTCGCCGTGGCCGAGGCCTGCCGCGCCGCCGGCGCGCGGATCGTGACCGGCGCCCCCGTGCGCGAGGTCCTTCGTACGGCTGAAGGCTGGCGGGTCGTGGCCGCCGCGGAGACCGTCGAGGCCGACGGCGTCGTCCTGGCCGTCCCGGCCGGGCCCGCCGCCCGGCTGCTGGCCACCCTCGCGCCGGCCGCCGCGGCCGAGCTGGACCAGGTCGAGTACGCCTCGATGGCCCTGGTCACCATGGCCTTCCGGCGCGGCGACCTGCCCGCGGCCGTCTCCGGCGGCGACGCCAGCGGCTTCCTCGTCCCGCCCGTCGACGGCCGGACCATCAAGGCGTCCACCTTCTCCAGCAACAAGTGGTCCTGGGCCGGTGCCGACCCCGACCTCTTCCTCCTGCGTACCTCCGTGGGCCGCTACGCCGACGAGCGCGACCTGGAGCGCGAGGACGGCGACCTGGTCGAGGTGTCCCTCGCCGACCTCGGCGAGGCCGTGGGCCTGACGGCCCGTCCCGTCGCCTCCACCGTCACCCGCTGGGACGGCGGACTGCCCCAGTACCCCGTCGGCCACCTCGGCCGGGTCGCCCGGATCCGCGGCGCCGTCGAGGCCCTGCCCGGCCTCGCCGTGTGCGGTGCGCTCTACGACGGAGTGGGCATTCCCGCCTGCATCGCGAGCGCCGGTCGCGCCGCGGACGCGGTGATGGCCGCGCTCGGTGCGCGTACGGCACCCCTGGCTCCGACCACTGATCAGCGCACGGGACAATAGGCACATGACTGCACCAGAGAAGATTCCCAACGCGGGGAAGAAGGCGAAGGACCTCAACGAGGTCATCCGCTACACCCTGTGGTCCGTCTTCAAGCTGAAGGACGTCCTGCCGGAGGACCGCGCCGGATTCGCCGACGAGGTCCAGGAGCTGTTCGACCAGCTGGCCGCCAAGGACATCACCGTCCGCGGCACCTATGACGTCTCCGGCCTGCGCGCCGACGCCGACATCATGATCTGGTGGCACGCGGAGACCGCGGACGAGCTGCAGACCGCGTACAACCTGTTCCGCCGCACCCGGCTGGGCCGCGCGATGGAGCCGGTGTGGTCGAACATGGCCCTGCACCGCCCGGCCGAGTTCAACAAGTCGCACATCCCCGCCTTCCTGGCCGACGAGGTCGCCCGCGACTACGTCAGCGTGTACCCCTTCGTCCGCAGCTACGACTGGTACCTGCTGCCCGACGAGGACCGTCGCCGCATGCTCGCCGACCACGGCAAGATGGCCCGTGGCTACCCGGACGTGCGCGCCAACACCGTCGCCTCCTTCTCCCTGGGCGACTACGAGTGGCTGCTGGCCTTCGAGGCGGACGAGCTGTACCGCATCGTCGACCTCATGCGTCACCTGCGTGCCTCCGAGGCCCGTATGCACGTCCGTGAAGAGGTGCCCTTCTACACCGGGCGCCGCAAGTCCGTCGCCGACCTGGTGGCCGGGCTCGCCTGATACCTCCCCTGGGGGGAAGGACCGGAGGACGACCACACCGTCAGGTGAGTGCCTTCGGTGGATCGGGAGGCCCAGCCCCCGAAACGACGCAGCCGGAGATCCCGCCCGGAAGTTCAGACGACAGGCGGCAGCAGTGCCCTGCGGGCACCCGCCGCCCGGTCGTCCAGCGACACCGGTGCGGGCTCCGGATGCGGCGCGCAGCGCACGTGCCACCCCGGGGTGGCACCCGTCAGCAGATACCGCTCCACGTGCCGGTCCACGCAGCCGTTGCGTCCGCCGACCACGCCGTGGGAGCCGGCCCCTGTCTCCGTCACCAGCGAAGCCCCGGCGCCGAGCCGTCGCTGGAGCTCCCGCGCACCCGCGTACGGGGTCGCGCCGTCCCGCTCCGCCGCGACCACCAGCGTCCTCGGCAGCCGTTCGGGCTGGGCCCCGACCGCCACCGGCGAGCGCCCCGCGCGTACCGGCCAGGAGGCGCACGGCAGGTTGAGGAAGGCGTTGGCCCAGGTCTCGAAGGGGGCGGTGCGGGCCAGTTCGGTGTTGTCGCGGTCCCAGGTCTCCCAGTCCGCGGGCCAGGGGGCGTCGTTGCAGAGGACCGCCGTGTAGACGGCCGTCGCGTTCTCGGCCTCGGACACCGCCGCCGGGTCGGGCGCGGCCTGGGCGGCCAGCACCGAGGGATCGCCCCGCAGGAAGGCGGCCAGGGCCGCCGCCCGGTCCGGCCAGACGTCGTCGTAGTACGCGGCCTGCAGGTAGGCGGCCCGCAACTCGCCGGTCCCGACGGTTCCGCCCGCGGGCGTGCGGGCCACCGTGTCCCGGACCCGCTCGTAGCCGGCCTGCACGGCCTCCGCGGTGGTGCCGAGCCCGTACACGGCGTGGTGGCGGGCCACCCAGGCGCGGAAGTCGCGCCAGCGTCCCTCGAACCCGCGTGCCTGGTCGAGGTTGTTGCGGTACCAGACGCGGCGCGGATCGGGGTCGACCGCGGAGTCGAGGACCATCCGGCGGACGTGGCGCGGGTACAGGGTGGCGTAGACGGCGCCGAGGTAGGTGCCGTACGAGGTGCCCAGGAAGCTCAGCTTCTCCTCGCCGAGCGCGGCACGCAGCACGTGCAGGTCACGGGCGTTGTTCGGGGTGGTGTAGTACGGCAGCGCCGCGCCGGCCCGGCGCGCGCAGCCGCGGGCGTACGCCCGGGCCTGCGCGAGGCGCTGCATCTTGTACGCGGGGGAGGGGTGGACGGGCTCCTGGACGGGACCCTTCGCGCGGGCCGCCGGGTCCAGGCAGGACAGCGGCGCCGAGCGCCCGACACCGCGCGGGGCATAACCGACGAGGTCGTAGGCGGCGGCGATCCGCTCCCAGCCGGGGAGATCGGCGACGAGCGGGAAGTACATCCCGGACGCCCCGGGGCCGCCGGGGTTGTGGACGAGCGCGCCCTGACGGGCGGCGCCGCGCGCCCCGGTGGCGGTGGCCCGGCTGACGGTGAGGGAGATCTGCGGGCCGTCGGGACGGGCGTAGTCGAGCGGTACGCGCAGGGTGGCGCACCGGACGTGGGACGGCAGCTCCTCGACGGCGGGACAGGCACCGAAGTCGAGACCGGAGGCGCCGCCGCCCCCGGAGGCGGCCGCGAGGGCGGCCCGACGGGCCACGAGCGCGGCCCCCGCGCTCTCGGCATCGGCGGTGCCGGCGGGGTGCGGGGGCGGTGGGGCGGGTGCGGCCGCGACGGCGGGCGCGCCCAGCGTGAGCAGGAGCGCGGCCACGACGGCTCCGTGGCGTGCGGTTCTCATGCGCATGGCGGCCCCTGCCTCTCATCCGATGAACCGATGAGAGGCCGGGGCGCCGCACTTGTAAAGGATCACCGGGTGGTGTCGGCGGCCGTGACCCCGGTTTGCCGTATCAGGAACTGCTGGAGCAGCTCGAACTGCTCGAACTCGAACAGCTGGAGCTGCTCGAACCGGAACAGCTGGAACCGGAGGAGCCGCCGCAGCTGCTGCCGGTGGACCCGCAGCCGGAACCGGACCCGCAGCCCGAACCACCGCTCCCGCAGCCCGAACCACCGCTCCCGCCGCCCCCGTCGCTCGTCGCGCACCACAGCACCGGCAGCAACGCGGCCGAGGAGTCGGAGGACGACGAGTGCGGGCGGTGCGGGCGCGCCCCCGACTGCGCCGCCGCCAGCCGGGTGCCGCGCGCGGCGGGCACCAGCTGCTCGCGCAGGAACGGGTCGTGCAGACCGCGCAGGCCGAACAGCGCGGTCTGCACGTACGGGCTGTGGTCGTTCACATATGCCGAACGCAGGGCGAGCAGGGCGCGCAGCCCGGCCGGGGTGACCCGGTTCCCGGCCCGGGCCCTGCAGAACAGGCCGAGGACAAGGCCCGCGAACAGTGCGGGCGCCACCGTCACGACGAACGGCACGCCGGGGTCGGGATCGAGGGCGAACTCCACGACGGTCAACGGGATCGAAGCGACCAGCCACACCCCGCACACGACGGCCTGGACCAGCCCCCAGCGGCGCCAGGTCCGGCCGGTGCCGGGCGGGGAGACCAGCCCGCGGGCGGCCAGGGCGTCCCCGATGCCCTGGACGGCCGGGTCGCACATGGCGGCGTACCGCACCTGGTAGAGCCAGCCCGAGGGAGCTGCGGCGTGTGCCTGGAGCACGGCGCGTTCGGCGGGGTCGCCGGCCCGGGCCCCGGGGCGCACCTGGACGATGCCGGGACCGCCGACGACCAGTCGGCCGTCTCCGAGCATCGAGACGAGGGCGCTGTCCACGACGGTGGCGGGTCCGCCCACCACGAACGCGGCCTCGGACAGGTCGTGGAGGCCGGCCGCCGGGGCCGCCGGGGCGGGCCGGGCCCGGCGCAGCCCGCGCACGAGCAGGACGCAGGAGACGACGACGGCGACCCAGATCACGACGGCGAGGGCGTTCACGCCGCCCTCCCCGTGAGCGCCCGGGCCCAGCGCACGATGCGGCGCGGTGGCATGGCCCCCGCCCGCTCCCGCCACCAGGCGGTGAGCCGGCGCCGTGCGGCCGGGTCGGCCGGCAGGTCCTGGATCAGCAGGTGCTCGGCGAAGTCCAGCGCGTCCCTGCGGTATCCGGCGG
The DNA here is from genome assembly GCF_044748225.1 of Streptomyces sp. NPDC090021. Lineage (NCBI taxonomy): Bacteria > Bacillati > Actinomycetota > Actinomycetes > Kitasatosporales > Streptomycetaceae > Streptomyces > Streptomyces sp. NPDC090021. The sequence goes on from NZ_JBIVFO010000002.1 coordinate 202,471, forward strand.
TCATCGGGCGGCCCTTCGCGTAGGCGAGGAAGGCCTTCCGGTACGGTTCGCGGCCGCCGAGGATCCCGGTCAGCTCCGGAGCCACCTTGGCGACGACGTCGGCCCGCTTGGCGGCCAGGGCCCGCACCTGCACCCGGATGCGCGCACGGTCGAAGCCCTCGGGCACGGGCGTCGCGGCCACCAGCGCCGACAACAAGGCGGCCTGCCCGAGCGCCACCCGCGTCCGGGCGGCCTCGCCAACCCCCCACCCCCCGGCCCCAGCCCGCCCGGCCCCGGCCTGCACTTCGGCCTGTGCTTCGGCCTGCGCCTCGGCCTGTGCCTCGGGCTCCGGCGAGGCGTGCGCCTGGGCCTGTGCTTCGGCCTGGGCCTGGGCCTGTGCCTCGGGCTGTGCCTCGGGCTCCGGCGAGGCGTGCGCTTCGGTCTCGGGCTCCGGCGCGGCCTGCGGCCCGGGCCCGGACGCCGGCTCTGCCACGCCCTTCGGTGCCGTCTTGACCCCCGGCTCCGGCAGGGCCCCGGGCTTCGCCACGGCTCCCGGCTCAGGCGCGGCCTCCGGTGCCGTGCGGCCGGCCGTCAGGACCTCGCGGATCGCACTCAGCTCGCCCGCGAGTTCCGCCTCGGGCGGGAAGTCGTCGTCGCGCTCCAGCAGCACACCCGCCGGTGCCACCCGGGAACGCAGTTCGGCCAGCAGGCCGAGTACCACCGGCGGCACAGGGTGCGCGTGGGTGTCGTGCCAGACGCCGCCGCGCTCGACGCCGCCCGCCACGTGCACGTACGCCAGCGCCTCCAGCGGGATCGAGTCCAGGACGGCGGCCGGGTCCTCGCCCCGGTTGACCCGGTTGGTGTGCAGGTTGGCCACGTCGATGAGCAGCCGGACCCCGGTCCGCTCGACCAGCTCCGTGAGGAACTGCCCCTCCGTCATCTCCTCGCCGGGCCACGAGAACAGCGCGGCTATGTTCTCCAGCGCCAACGGCACCGGTAGCGCGTCCTGCGCGATCCGTACGTTCTCGCACAGCACGTCCAGCGCGTCGCGGGTGCGCGGCACGGGCAGCAGGTGCCCGGCCTCCAGCAGCGGCGAGGACGTCCGTACGAAGGCGATGTGCTCGGTGACGAGCGGCGCCCACAGCGCCACCGCCCGCTCCCCGAGCGCCGCCAGCTTCTCCGGATCCGGACGGTCGGCGCCGCCGAGCCCGAGTGAGACGCCGTGCGGCACGATGCGCGTGCCGCGCTCGCGCAGCCGCCCGAGCGCCTCGGGCAGGTGGCCCGGGCAGATGTTCTCGGCCACCACCTCGACCCAGTCCAGGCCGTCCAGCCGCTCGACCGCGTCCGCGATCTCCGGCCGCCAGCCGATGCCCACCCCCAGGTGTGCCATGGGCTTCATGTCCCCCGCCCCCTCTACTTCCTGCCGTGTGCGGATGTCATGGCCCCGGCGCAGTCGCGCCAATCCGCACGAGGGGACGTTCAGAGCAACATTTGAGGTTCCCGGCGGCCGGTGCGCACCGGCCGCGGCCACCGGGAGGTGCGCGAGGTCGTAGTTGCCTGGCAGCGGCTCGGCGTCGAGGATGGCGAGCTCCACTGCGGCGATGTCCGCTTCGGCCTCGGAGAGCTCGGTTGCGTCGGTGATGCCGAGACTGTTCCGGAGGACGCCATTGGGCTCGCTGTAGGGGTCGGTCACTCAGCGGCCTTGCGGGTGTAGCGGGCAAGGGTACGGGCGCGCAGGGCTGTGGCGTCGAGCTCTCCGCGTGCGTAGGCGTCGAGGTCGGCTGTGGTGTCTGCGCTGACGCGCAGTCCTTCGGCCTCGGTGGAGCCTATGGCGGAGGCGACCGCCGCTTGACGGCGTTGGACCTGGTCCTTCTGTTCCTGTCGCTGGTAGGCCTCCAGCGACGCGACGTCCACACGGCGGTGGGTGCCGACCATGCGGAAGTCGATTGCTCCCTTGTCGAGTAGCTTGACCAGGTGCGGTCGGGAGACGCCGAGGGCTTTCGCTGCCTGGATGGTGGAAAGTTCCAGGTTCTTGGCGATCACCTCGACGGCACGGCCGGACGCGATGAGCGCCATGGTCTCCATAAGGACCGCCAAGGCTTCGCGCGGCACCTCCATGGTGACCTTGCCCGCTTCTGCGACCGTGATGTGGAACGTCTCGGCCCTGCTGGTGAGGGCGTCACGCAGGCATGGAACGGCATCCTCGGCGGTGCGCTTTGTCCCCTTGGTCGGTTTCTGTTCCTGGTGTGTCACGGGCATCGGCGCGTCCTCGGCTTCGAGTGGTTGCGATCCTTCCTCCAGCGTATGGAACCAGTGGACCAAGTGCAATATGTGCAACTACTTTGAGTGACGATGGTGCCCTCTTGGGTTGCTGGAGGGCCGTCCGTACGCCCCCCTCGACGTCGGCGGTCGGCAGGCCAACGAGGCCAGTGTCCGGGGCATCACGGGACGGCCGGACGGAGTCGGGGCATGGGCGGTATGCACGCGGCAGCGATCAAGCGGAACCTGGCCCTGTACTGGTTATTGCCTGATCCAGGCGATAACAGCGCGACTCCCCGGCTCCTGGACTGTCTGTTCAGATGCCAGAATGCGCCCCCGATTCAGCAACCGGGGGCGCACTGGTTCTCGACCGCAGCGGCCTTCAGACGATGGGCCCGCCCAGCGCGGTCAGCCGCTCCTTGTACAGCGAGCCGGCCGCGTAGGCGGCTGTCTGCTCCGACGGCGCACACGCCTCGATCAGCCGATGCGCCTGCGCCTTCAGCTCGGCCGCCCAACCCAACGCGTGATGCCGCGCGGAGCGGCCGCACTGCTGCGGCTCCCCAGGCAGGCACAGCGGCAGAGCGGGCCCCAGATTCTTCGCCGCATGGCGGACCTGCCTGGCGATGGCCGTCCACTGCTCGTCGTTACGTCGCTGACCGGGCGGCGCCGGCCACGCCAGCGTGTGGTTGCCGTGCGGGTCCATCGGTCCTCCAGCGGTGCTCAGGTGGCCGGGGTCGTAGTGCCTTGGGCTGTGCGCGGCGGTCGTGCGGGCACTCGGCTGCGGAGGACGACGGTGCGCTCCGTTCGGGCGCCGTGAGGCGGGAGGATGGCACACGCTGACGGGGCTACGAATCCGTGGTGGCGCAAGAGGCTGGCCCACTGGTGCGCTTCGCCCTCCCAGCGGAGCACCATGGCCAGCGTGGATCGCACGACGGCCGCCTCGTCGGACTCGATGCGGTCTCCCGGTGGTACGTGGGCAAGGACGAGGGTTCCGCCGGGCCGGAGACGCTCGCGGATGGCGGGAAGAAGTACGTCCGGGTCCGTGAACCAGTGCGCTCCGAAGGCCGAATACACGGCGTCGTAGTAGTCCGAGGTGTGGCTGAGGAAATGGAGGGCGTCGGCCTGGTGCACTTCGATCGTCGACCCCCAGCGGGTGGCCGCCGCCGCGACCTGCACGGCTGAGATGTCGACTCCGACGGGTCGTACGCCGAGCGCGGCCAGGGCGGCGAGGCGGTCGCCCTTTCCGCACCCGAGTTCCAGTACGGCGGCCCCGCGGCCGACTTCCAACAGCTTGGTGCCCGGGCCGTGCCCTGGGTGGGGCGTCCAGCTGAAGGCAGGCGGCGGGCCATGTCGGCGGGCCGGGGTTCGACGGGCGTAGCTATCCCACGTGGACGACGTGGCCATTGAGGAGACTCCGGAGAGGAAAGGGGCCCGGCCGCATAAAGCGGCCGGGCCGGGGTTGCGGTCAGTCGTGAGACGGCGGCTGGACGATGAACCCGCGGGCCGGGCGTTCCTCCGGGTCGCGGGACGTCGGCTGCTGCGTCTCACGCCAGACCTTGACGAGCTCGGCGTACCGAGGGTCTGTCCACTCCTGCATGAGTCCTCCCATCGGAGCGGAGCCTAGCGTTCAGCCGGTCTACTCGCTGGCCTACGACGGGTCCGAGAGGCACTGCGGGGTCGGCATGGGCTGGATGGGCCCGCAGTTCGGCGCGTGCTGGCAGGACGCGGCCACCTCGACGATCCCGTTGTCCGGGCCGCGCCACAGCTCCCGGTCCACGGGGAAGCCGGCCCGCTCGATCGCGGCCATCGTCCGGTCGATGAACTCCGGGTCGTAGCGGCCGGAGTCCGGGGGCTCCGGGTAGTGGTGGACGAACCCGCCGAGGCGCTCGCACAGGCCGTTGTAGATGGCCGTGTGCAGGATGAGGGCGTGCCAGCCCTCGTCGACGACGCGCGAGGGGGCGATGCCGAGGGCGCCGCCGGCCGCGACGGCGACGAACTTGAGGCCCTCGACGACGACGCGCTCGGCCATGGACCAGCCCATGTCGGGGTTGTCCTTGGCGACGGTCGCGGTGACGGCCATGAAGTCGTCCGGGCTGAGGAGCGCGCGGGCGTCGCGGACGCCAGGCTCGATGGTGAGGGTCATGGTGCCTCCCTGTGCGGGTGTCGGAGGGGTGTGGGGCTTGCTGCTGCACGGAGGGGGCGGGGCCGGAGTGGACATGCGTCTCCCTTGGTTGTGTGCCATGGGTGGTGCTGGTCGGCCCTGCGGGCCGGGACACAGCCCCGCGGAGTCGGATGGGCTGGAGGGGGGCTGTGCGCCGGCCAGCAGGGAGGTCAGGTCGGCCGTGTGGCGCCGACTCCTCGCGGCCGACCGGGGGTCTAGGTGCTGGGCGAGCCCAGCGGGCGGCCGAGCGGAGTCACGCCGGCTCGATGTTGGTGATCGCGGTGGTGAACTCGCGGCCGGACGCGTTGCGGATGTAGGCCAGGTCCATCCAGTGCTCCATGCCGTTGTCCGAGACGTTCTCGGTGACGACGGCCATCAGCACGCCCTCCGTGCCGGACGGAATGTCGCGGACGCGCTTCTTGAGCAGGCGGTGAGGGTGGTACTCGTACTGGTCACTCATCCGACGCCTCCGACGGGTCGCCGAGGAAGTGCGACCACCCCACGCGGGCTCGTTCGAGCAGGTCCTCGCTGGGCGCGGTGAGCGGGGCAGTGGTGGAGCCCGGGGCGTCGGGGGTGTCCAGGCTCATCACGCCTCGGGGAAAGGGACTCGTCATGGTGGGTGGCTCCCTACTGTCGTCAGCGGGTGGTGAAACCAGTCAACGGCCAGGCCCCGGCGTGGGACCATCTCCGATGCGGCATGCGCATGCGGATATGCGCGCAGCGGGTACGGGCACGCGAATCAGCGCGTGAAACCCAAAAATGGGGGCACGTTGAGCATCACGCCGGCGGTCAGAGAAGCGTCCAGGGCCAAGGACTACGGCAAGGTCATTGAGCTGGTCCGCAAGAGCGCGAGGCTGACGCAGACCCAGTTAGGCCAGGCCTGCGGACTGTCGCAATCGGCAGTCTCCCGGCTGGAGAAGCGCGGGCCCGGGGCGTACGCGACAGACGTCCTGGCGGTGATGGCGGCCCACCTGGGCGTCCCCGCCTCCCTCTTGGGGCTCGCGGACGCAGCGGTACGAGATGGGTACGAAGACATGCGACGACGAAACTTCATAGGTGGATTCGCCACAGCCGCCGTCGCCACAGCGCTCCCAGCGCTTCCCGACCCGGGTGAGGGTGCCGGACAGGCCGCAACCCTCAGGCTCGGCACGGCGTCATACCGGCGCCTGGACGGAGCCACACCCTCACGTGACCTGTCGGACGCGGTGCAGTCGCACCTGCGGCTTGTGCAGGCCGTGAGCCGGGCGGCTGGAGACGACCGACAGCGCGCGCGCCTCGCGGCTGTCGGCAGTGAGGCGGCGAGCCTGGTGGGCTGGCTGTCGTGGGACATGGGCGATCACGGTTCAGCGCGCAGCTGGTACGCCTCAGCGATCAAGGCGGCGAGGACTGCGGGGGATCCCCTGCTGGCCGCTTACCAGGCCGGGAGCATGGCCCAGTTCGAGGCGGACGCCGGAAATGGCGTGCAGGCCTTGAGCTGGACAGGGAAGGCGCGCCGGTTCCTGGACGCCCGCAGGCCCGCTGTAGCGGACGCGTGGCTGTCGTCGGTCGAAGCGCTCGCGCATGCTGCGGTGGGAAATGAGGAGGCGAGCGACCGGTACCTGACCAAGAGCCGGTCACTGGCCGCGCGGCTGGGGTCGGAAGAACCAGCGCCGTGGCCCTGGGTCTTCCAGTTCAGCGAGGCGAAGGTCGCGGCGGCCCGCGTCGCCTGCGGGGCTCGGTTGGGGCTTCCCGCCTGGGTCCTCGACGCCGACACGAAGGCCTTGGGCACCGGACACGCGAAGCAGCGCGCCCTGCTGCTGCTGGACATCGCGGCCGGACACCTGGCGGCCGGGAGGGTCGAGGCCGCGTTCGCGATGGCCTCCCGTGCCCTGGAGTCCGGCGTCCAGTACCGTTCCGGGCGGATTGTGGATCGTGCTCGTGCGGTCCGACGCTCGTACCGCACTGCGTCTCCACCCAGGGTTGTCCGCGACTTCGACGAGCAACTGCACGACGTCTACCTGTAGGGGAGGGCACACGATGCGTGTGGGAATCACCGGTCACCGAGGGCTGAGCACGGAGGTGGAGCAGAGGGTTCGCGCGCTGCTGGAGGCAGCGGTGAGCCAGTACAACGCCGCCGAGCTGGTCGGCGTCTCCTGCATCGCCGACGGGCCGGACGCGTGGTTCGCCGAGTACGTCCTCAGGTGCGGGGGCCGCCTGGAGGTGGTGATCCCGGCCGAGGAGTACCGCGAGGGGCTGCCCCAGGACCACCGGCCGACGTACGACCGGCTGCTGAGCCGGGCAGCCGAGGTGCACCACACCGGGATGTCGGTCTCGGACTCAGCGGCGCACATGGCCGGCAGTGAGGCGCTCGTCGGCCTGGTGGACGAGCTGTTGGCCGTCTGGGACGGGAAGCCCGCCTGGGGGTACGGAGGCACAGCGGACGTCGTGGCCTACGCCGAGCGCACCGGCGTCCCGGCTCGGATCCTCTGGCCTGAGGGGGCCAGCCGCTGACCTCTGAAAGCATGGAGAACCGCCCCCTCCCGCCCATGGGCGGGAGGGGGCATGTCGTTCAGGAGACCCCGTACCACTGACTGGTCCAGCCCGTGTTGATGATGCTGGTTCGACTGCGAGGCCGGCGTCAGCGACGCCGGCAGCGGCGTCCGACCGGTCAGCATGTTCGAGTAGCGCAGTCTCGGCGCCGTCAGCCCCGCGTTCACCGAGATGCCGGCGCCGCTCGACGTGAAGGTGAGGCTATTCGTGGCCCCAGGTGCCGAGCACCCGCTCCTCCTCGGCGAGGTCCACCTCGGCGGCGGGCGCCGCCGGTTCGGCCTCCGGCAGGAGACCGAGGACCCACTCCCGCCAGCTCACAGCCGCGCCCGCAGCGCCGGATGGTCGGCGACGACGGTGGCGCTGCCCGGCGCGATCTCGGTGAACCCGGCGTCGCGGACCACCGGCAGCCCGCTCCCGCTCAGCTCCGCCCACCGCTCGCGCGCGGCGGTCCGTACGGCCAGGCGGAAGCCCGACTCCCGCCAGGCGGCCCGCTCCGCACGCGTCAGCTCCCACCACGCCAGCTGCGCCGCGTGCCCGGCCTGGGCCATCGCCTTGCCGGCCGACATGCCGAGGTCCGGGTTGAGCCACAGCACCGGCAGGGCGGAGGCGTCGGCCGCCGGGACCGGCTCCGGGTCGTCGAGGTCGGTGCCCGACACCTGGAGCTTGGCCAGCTCCTTGGGCCAGCCGTCGAGGGGCACGGGCGGGAAGACCCGTACCTCCGCGGCGTCACCGCGGACGGTGATGCCCGGCAGGGCCTCCGCCTTGCGCCACTCCGCGCCGCGCGCCCGCCGGACGACCTTGCGGATCCGCGCGTCCTGCCAGTCCCGGACGGCCTGCGCCCATTCGCCCTCGCCCCGCGCCCGCTCGTCGGCGAGCAGCACCAGCACGGCCCGGGCCGCGGTCTCCAGGGCATCGGTGCGGGCGGGTGGCTCCGCCTTCTCGATGCGCACCACCAGCGGCAGGACGAACTGCGGTGCCTCGTCCCGCAGTACGTGCTCCCGCCGGAAGGCACTGTCGGCCCCGACCGCGGGTACCCCGGAGGTGTCGTTCGTGTGCTGGCTGCTCATCCCGCCAAGGATGCCAGGCTCCTCCGTGAGGAGGATGTCCCGGGTGCCGGGCCCGGGCGAGGATCGGGCCCATGAGGAGTGATCCTGCCGACGCACTCGCCGTGTCCCCGGCAAGTCGTGTCGTACAGGCGCCCGCTGGAGCCCGGGCCGGTGTCTCGTACGGTAGGGGTCCCGGTGTCGCAGTCGAGCGGGGCGAAGCGCTGCCACCGTGGCGGGTGTCACACCCGATGGAGTGAGGGGGCGCTGCGTGACGCGTCTGTGCTGGCGGGGTCGGCACCCATCGGATCCTGGTCGCCGTCGCCGTCGCCGTCGCCGTCGCCGTCGCCGTCGCCGTCGGCGCCGGTCAGATCACCGGGGGTCGGCCCAGCCGGGTCATCCGCCACACGGTCCGCCAGCGCATGGGGCGCCTCGGCGGGCACGGCACCCGTACGCCTTCGAGGAAGCCGGCCCACCAGGCGGCCAGGCCGGAGAGCGGGGGCCGCTGCGCGATCGTGTACGCGGCCCATGTCCCGAGGTAGACGGGGACCAGGACGGCGGGCAGGTGCCGTTTGGCCAGCCAGACGCGGTTCCGGCCGGTGTTGCGGTAGTACACCGCGTGCCGGGACGCTTCCGTACGCGGGTGTTGCAGCACCATGTCGGCCCGGTAGTCGATGTCCCAGCCGGCGTCGAGCGCCCGCCAGGCGAAGTCCGTTTCCTCGTGGGCGTAGAAGAACTGGGCGGGGAAGTCGCCCACCTGGTCGATGACGCTCATGCGGATGGCGTGGCCGCCGCCGAGGAACGTCGTCACCGGCCCGGACACCAGCGGGTTCTTGCCGCCCGGGCGGGGGACGTGTCTGCGCTGACTCGCCCCGGTCCCGTCCGCGATGCGGAAGCCCGCGATACCCAGGCGGGGCCTTCCGGCGAACGCTTCCCGGACCAGCCGGAAGGTGTCGGTGCGGGGCAGCAGGCCGTCGTCGTCCAGGACCACGACGACGTCCACGCCGCCCCGCTCCCGCAGCCGGGCCACGCCGGCGTTCCGGCCGCCGGGGATGCCCAGGTTCTCCGGCAACTCGACACCCTCCACGCCGTCCGGGAGGGGTGGGAGTTTCACGCCCTGGCCCAGGACGACGACGGTTGCCGGATCGCCTTCCTGGGCGCCCACGGAGGCCAGCAGGGCCCCCAGTTCTGCGGGCCGGTCGCCCATGGTCAGGACCACAACCCCGATCTTCGGCATTCTGGTGTTCGTTCCTTTCACGCCTGGTTGTTGAGCAGTTCGGTGGCGCGCTGGTTCAGGCTGGCCGCGCCGGCCACACCGCGCTTGCGGTACCGGGTCGCCGCAGCCTGGATCTCCCTGACTGCCTGCCTGTTGCGGTCGGAGACCACGCCGCCCATGAAGTCCAGGGACCTGGCCCACAGGCCCACGGCTTCCTCGTGCCGGTGCTGCCCTGCCACCGATCGCCCCAGGTTGGCCATGGTCAGCCCGTGCTTGAGCTGGTAGGTGCCCGGAGTTCGGCCCGCCAGGGCCCGCCGGTAGTGCCGTTCGGCTGCGGTGTGGTCCTTCATCACGGTCAGGGTCTTTCCCATGTGGGAGGCGACCGTGGCCGCCACCGGGCCCGAGGCGGCGGCGTAGGCGGTGACCGGGTCGCGGGTGTCGGTCACGGCGTCCTCGGCGGCCAGCAGCGCCCGTGCCGCCCTGGCGCTCTGGCCGCCGGCCCCGTACGCGCGGGCGCACGTCACCAGGAGCAGGGCCTCGGTCTGCCGGTCGACCTTCCCCGCCGCCCTGCCCAGGGCGGCTTCGGCCAGGTCCGGACAAGAGCGGGGGTGGCCCAGGTCAAGGGCCTGATGGGTCAGGGCCCGCATCATCCACGCGGCATGGCCGTTCGGGTCGGCCTCACAGGCCAGCTGGTAGCCCAGCAGGTAGTACCGCTGTGCGGCGCCCTCCCGGCCGAGGTCGTGGTGTTTCCAGCCGACCAGGCAAGCCAGCTGGGCCGCCGCCGCGAACGCCTCGGAGCGGACCGTGGCGGAGGGGAATCGGGCGGTGAGCATCGGGGCGACGGTGTCGGTCAGGTAGGCGGTGACGGTAATCAGGCCGTGGCCGCCGCCCATGCGTTCGTCCACGCTGCGGAACGTCTCGGTGAGCTGGCGGACGGTGCTCACCTCGGCGGGGCCGACACTGCCGCCGCTCTCGGCGGCTCGGAGCGTCGCGGCGACCGCTTCGTGGTCGTAGGCCAGAGGCAGGCCGACGGCGGCGGCGGTGAACGCGGCGCCGAGGAAGTCACGGCGACGTTGCATGACGGATCTCCCGAGATCGGTGATGGCGGCCAGCGGATCGGCTTCCAGGACGCCACCGATGACAGCGGAGCCTAGACCGATCTCGGCGACCGTCACCCGCCGCTTCGTCTTTCTCGTCAGGGCCTCGGCGATGTAGAACGGCGTCTGGCCGGAGGGTGTACCCCCTGCAACCCAGTAGGCGACGGCCGACGGCCCGGTACTCAACCGCTGGCCGGCCTCGGCACGTGAACGGCGGCGGCCGGCAGGTCCGCGACTTCGTCCACGTCGACGACATCGCCGAAGCCACCATCAGGGCCACGCTCGCCCCCGGCGCCGACAGGCAGACCCTCAATATCGGCACCGGCCAGGCCACCTCCATCGCCGACGTGGCCCAGCTCATCCGCAACCACTACCCCGACGTCGAGTTCCAGGACAGGCCGCTTCCCGAGGGCGACCCGCTCGGCGGGACGGCCGGCACGGCCCGCATGACCGCCGCCCTGGACTGGGAGCCCCGGATCACGGTGGCCGAGGGTGTGGCCCGCTACGTGGCCTGGCTCGACAACGCCCCCGCCGCCCTGCCCGACTTCCTGCGCCGTGAGGCCGCCGAAGCCGCCTGAACCGCCCGCCCCGACGACGACCAGGAGCAAGCCAGGTGCCCGAGTCCATCCGTATCGGTGACTACGTCCACCCCCCGGCCGCGTCCGGCCTGGACGCCACCGGATACGCCAAGATCGGCGAGCGCGAGCTGTCCGACTTCCTCACCCGCTGGGACGCCCTCCACGACGACGCCCTACAGGTTGTGTCCGAGCGGATCCACCCCACCGCGCAGATCCACCCCACTGCGATCATCGGCGAAGACGTCATCATCGGGCCGGGGGTCCGCGTTCACGAGTTCTCGACAGTCCGCAAGCGGTCCGTCCTCGCCGCCGGCGTGTCCGTGGGCTTCGGGTGCGAAGTGACCCACTCCTTCGTGGGGGAGAACACTGTTCTCGGCCACCAGGTCGGCGTCGGGCACTCCATCATCGGGACCGACGCCCACCTGTCCGCGAACCTCGTGATCGCGGCGATCAGCTTGTGGAACTACGACATGCGCGTACCCATCAAGGAAATCGTCCTGCACGGCCCCGGCGACGAACCGCCCTACCGGTGCACCACGTCCCAGTTCGGCGGCCTGATCGGCGACCACGTCCAGACTGGCAGCATGATCACCCTCGGCCCCGGCATTGCCGTGGGCCGGCACTCGACCATCGCCGCGAGCGTCTGCATGGGCAGCACCATCGTTCCCCCGGCCAGCGTCGTACGGTCGTCTTCACCCGAAGTGATCATCGAGCCCCGCCGGATCTGACCGCCGTCCCCGCCGACTCCCGCCCCGGCGGCGGGCCCGCCTGTGGGCCTCGGTCCAGCGGGGGCGTGCCCACTCTGCCTGCACCGCGGCGGAGTATCCCGAGGCCGGCGCCCGGGTCCGGGAGATCCGCGCGCAGCAGCCCGCGGCCTGACCGCCCGGGGCCCTGGCCACGGCGGCCAGCTCGGGAAGCACGCCGCTGCCGCTCACGTCCCTCGCGGTCGCGCTCGCCCTGGCCGCCGTGGCGGGCGCCGCGGCCTGCTTGGCCGCCGGGCGGCGCGGGTGAGGGCGCGGTCGACTGCTAGGTCCCGATCAGTTCGGAGACCTTCACGAAGCGGTAGCCGCGCTTGCGCAGTTCCGGGACGATCTTCCGGATGGCCTCCTCGGTGACAGGGGCGGCGCTGCGCGTGCAGTGCATCACCACCACCGAGCCGGGCTTCACGCCCGCGAGGACCTGTTCCGCCACCGCGTCGGGGTCCGTCGCGAAGGCGTCCCCGCTGACCACGTCCCACTGGACCGCCGTGACCCCGGCCGTGGACAGGGCCCGCAGCGCCGGGTCGTCGTAGCAGCCGCCGGGGAAGCGGAAGTACGGGACGGTGTTGACGGCCCCGGCCTGCCGGAAGGCGGCGAAGGCCCGGTCCACGTCGGCCCGGGCGGCGGCGCCGTCCAGCGCGGGGAGTCCGTAGCAGGGGGACTTGAAGGCGTGGTGGCTGTACGAGTGGTTCGCGATCTCGAAGTTCGGGTCGGTGCCGATGGCCTTGGCCTGGTCCGGGTACTCCTCGGCCCAGCGCCCCGTCATGAAGATCGTCGAGGGCACCCTGAGGGTGCGTAGCGTCGAGATCAGCTGCGGGTTGTCGAAGCGCTCCCCGCCCGCGGCACGCGGTCCCTGGTCGGAGGTCATGTCGGCGTCGAAGGTCAGCGCCACGGTCTTGTCCGTCCGCTGCTTCGCCCGCTCGAAGACGGGGGTCAGTCCGTCGGGGCCGGGGGCCAGGGTCGGGGCCCTGCCGGGAGCGCCGGCCGGCGGCGCGCCCGGGGCGGGGCCCGGGGAGGCGGCCGCGGCGCCGGGCGCGGAGGCCGCGGGCGCGGACGCCGCCGGGGCGGACGCCGGCGGCGTGCCCATGCGGGCTTCGCGGCCGGCGTCCGTGGTGCCGGAGCCGCCGCCGCAGCCCGCGAGGGGAGCGGTGAGGGCGGCACTGAGTGCGGCCGCGGCCGTCACCTTGCGCATGCGCACAGAAATGGTCACGCACGCAAAATATATGACTATGTGACAAGTAGGTGTCCGCGGCACTCCCACTGGTGCCGCGAGACCCCCGGTCAGCGCCGCCAGGGGCCCGTCACGGCGAAGGTGGTGCCCGGGGCGTAGGCGTTGACGTACATCGTCCGCCCGTCGGGGGAGAAGGCGACCCCGGCGAACTCCCCCCACTCCGGGGCCCCCGGACCACCGATGTCCTGGGCGTTGCGGGCCACCGGGTAGACCTCGCCGCCCGCCGTCACCCCGAACACGTACTGCGCCCCGCCGCCGTCCTCGCACACCATCAGCCCGCCGTCCGGGGCCAGGCAGATGTTGTCGGGGGAGTCCCCCGGCAGCAGGACGTCGGCGGCCGGGCCGAAGAGCACGTCGAGCCGGAGCCGGGCGCGGCGCGGATCGTAGAACCACACCTGTCCCTGGTGGTCGGCGGGTGCTCCCTCGCCCGTGCGGGCGTAGCTGGACACGAAGTGGACGCCGTGGCCGCCCCAGTAGCAGCCCTCCAGCTTCTGCGCGTGGGTGATGCCGGCCCGCCCGAAGTCCTGGTGCCGGATCGGGGTGCCGACGGCCGAGGGGTCCGGTACGGGCACCCACTCCACCGGGAACTCCGCCCCGGGCTCGTCCACCACCGCCAGGTCCGCCAGGCCCGGCACCCGCAGGGCCTCCAGGGCGCCCCCGGCCCGCAGCGAACCGGTGCCGCCCAGCGGCCGGTCCGGCAGGAACCGGTAGAACAGCCCGAAGGGCCGGACGAAGGCGTCCTCGGTCTCGTAGACCACCCCGCGGTACGGGTCCACGGCGACGGCCTCGTGCGCGAAGCGGCCCATCGCGGTGAGCGGGACGGCGCCCGTGCGCCCCGGCCGGGCGGGGTCCACCTCGAAGACGTAGCCGTGGTCGCGTTCGTAGCCGGAGGTGCCGGCCCGGTCCTCGGTCTCCTCGCAGCTCAGCCAGGTGTTCCAGGGGGTGCGGCCGCCCGCGCAGTTGACGGCGGTGCCGGCGAGGGCGACGCGCTCGCCGGTGACCCGCCCGTCCGCGGCGAGATCCAGGGCGGTGCAGCCGCCGAGCGCCCCGGGGTCGTACGTCAGCCCCGGTACGGCGGGGACGCGCAGGGCGGCGGTGGCGCGGTTCTCGTGGTTGCGCACCAGCCGTACCCGGCCGCCCCCGGCGTCGAAGGCGGCCATGCCGTCGCAGTTGGCGGGGACGGCCCCCTCACCGGAGCGCAGCGGGTCACCGGCGCGCGAGAGGACCCGGTAGCCGAACCCGGCGGGCAGGTCGAGCAGCCCGCGCGGGTCCGGGAGCAGCGGCCCGTACCCGCCACCGGCCCGGGCGGCCCGGGAGGAGGCGGGGGAGCCGGCGGCGAACAGCGCTCCCAGCGCCCCGCTGAAGGCGATCGCACCGGCGGCGATCAGACTGCGTCGGGTGACGGACATCGGCGGCTCCCGGAGGACGTCGGGCCCCGTGGGGGGTTTGTCCCGCCGATCATGCCGGGCTCGCGGGCGGCCCGGCCGTCAGGACACAACCGGGGGGCGGGTGGTGCCGGGGAGGCAGGCCACCGCCGGGTTGAAGGTCTCGTGGAGGCCGCGGGGGTTCTTCTTCCACAGCCACAGGTGCAGGGCGTAGTGGACCGGCTGGCCGGGGAAGTTGCCGGGCTTGGGGCCCTTGAACGCGGTGCCGAACATCGTGGGGCGGTCGTCGTCCGTGGCCGGATTCTGGTCGCGGTCGTAGACCAGCCACTGCACCCCGACGAGGCGCTTGCCGCCCCGCCCGTCGTCCTCGTAGTACAGCGCGGCGGGCTTCGTCGGGTCGACGGAGTTGTCGTACGCGTGGTTGAAGTGCGGGTAGCCGAGCGCGCCGGTCCCGCCCACCCGGTCGAAGACGCAGTACTTGTCCGGCACGTAGCCGTCCGCCACCGCGTTGGCGTGCACCTGGTACCTGGCGGTCGCGCTGTACGCGGTCGCCCGGTCGGCCAGCGCCCGGCCGGTGGCGGGGCCGTGGTCGGCGGAGGCCGTCGGTGCGGCGACGGCCGCCAGGGCGAGCGAGGCGGCTGCGATGAGGGCGGGGGTGAGACGTCGGGCCATGCGCGGGCTCCTGGTGACGGACTGGCTGGTGGCACAGCAGCCCTTCCCGCCGGCCGCCGTGCCCGCCCCGCGCCCGCCCCGTACACGGCACGGACGGACGACCGCCGATCGGCCGACGGCCGTCGGGCGCTCACCCGGCGGCCGGGCGGGCGGCCGACCCGCCGTCCCCCGGCCGACCGGCGGCCGGGCATCCGTACGCCGGCGGCCGGGCATCCGTACGCCGGCGGCCGGGCCACCGGCGTACGCGGCTCACCCGAACGGGAGCGGCGCCGTTTCGCGGCGCACCGGCACGGGGAACCGGTCAGTCCGCAGACGGCCGTTGCGACGGCCACGGCCACGGCCACGGCGGCCGGTGCGACGGAGGGTGCGGAACATGGCGCAGCGGGATGCGGCACCGAACGGCGACGGAGGACTGCGGGACATCGTCTCGGCCGTCTCCCGGGGCGCGCCGGAGTACCGGCAGTGCCCCCACCCCCTGTACGCGGCCCTGCGCGAGCGGGAACCGGTGTGCCGGCTGACCCCTCCGCACGGGATCGACACCTATCTGATCACCCGCCACGACGACGCCCGCGACGCCCTGTCGGACCCCCGGTTCAGCAAGGACATGCGCGGCGCCATCGACACCTACCACGCGGTGTACGGCAGCTTCTTCGACGCGCTCGACGACAACGTGCTCTTCTCGGACCCGCCGCGGCACACCCGGCTGCGCCGCATCCTGCGGAGCGCCTTCACCCCCCGGCGGGTGGAGCAGATGCGTCCGAGGATCACCGAGATCGCGGAGACGATCCTCGGCGAGTGCCGCAGGGCCGGCACGGTCGACCTGATGGCCTCGTTCGCGTTCCCGCTGCCCGTCGCGGTCCTGTGCGAGCTGATGGGCATCGAGCAGGAGGACCGCCCGGAGATCCTGGAGCAGTTCGCGGTCGTCACCCGCTCCCGGTTCGACCCCAGCCGCAGGGTGGAGCTGAAGGCGGCCGAGGAGCGGCTCCAGCACCGGCTGGAGCGGCTCATCCAGGACACCCGGGACCATCCGTCGGACACCTTCCTCGGCGACCTGGTCCGGGCGGAGGAACAGCTGGACGACCCCGAACTGGTCGCATCGCTGTGGGTCTTGTTCTTCGCCGGCCACAAGACCACCGCCTACCAGATCGGGAACTCCGTCCTCAACCTGCTGCTCCACCCCGAGCAGGCGGCCAGGCTCCGCGAGGACCCCCGGCTCATCCCGGGGGCGGTCGAGGAAATGCTGCGCTTCGAGGGCTCGGTGGAGACGTCGACCTTCCGGTACGCGGCCGAGGAGGCCCGGATCCGCGACACGGTGATCCCCAAGGGCTCACTGGTGCAGATCGCGATCTCCGCGGCCAACCGGGACCCGGAGCGGTTCGACGCGCCCGACGACCTGGACGTGACGCGCGAGGGCCTCCAGGGCACCCACCTGGGCTTCGGCCACGGCACCCACTACTGCCTGGGCGCGCCCCTGGCACGGCTCGAACTCGAGATCGCGCTCGGCTGCCTGCTGCGGGAGTTCCCGCAGATGCGGCCCGTGGACCTGGAGGAGACCCGCGGCGCGTGGCTCAAGGGACCGGTGGCGGCCTTCCGGGGGCTGGAGCACCTCCGGCTCGTCCTGGAGCCCTCGCGCCCGGACGGGGACCCGGGCGAGCCGACCCTGGCCGCCGTGGCCTCCGGAAAGTGACCCCAGAGCCGATGAGCGGTGGATTGACATGACGGATTCCGTGAGTACACCCGCACTGCGCCTGCTGGGGACCCCGGCGGACGAACTGCGCATCGCCGCGGTGGGCACCAGCGAGGTCGTCCGGATCGCCCGGGGCCCCTCCGCGCCGGTCCGGGACACGGCGGGCACGGTCCACTCGAAGATCGACATGCACCATCACTTCTGCGCCCCGGAGTGGCGCGAGTGGGCCGTGCACCAAGGGCTCGTCGCGCCCGGGCAGTTGCCCCCGTGGACCCGCCTCGACACCGAGGCGGCGATCCGCTTCATGGACGACGCGGGTATCACCACCGCGGTCCTCAAGCCGATGCTGCCGGCCCGCTACCGGTCGTCGGCGCAACTGCGCGAGGCGATCAACATCACGCTGCGCTCGATGATCGAGGTGGCCGCCTCGCACCCGGGCAGGTTCTCGTACTACGTGCCGCTCTTCCTGGACGACGAGGAGGCGTCGTCCTGGGCCGTGCGCCGCGGGCTCGGACAGCTCGGCGCCGTCGGCGTCAACGTGACCGCGAACTACGGGGGCGTGTACCTCGGGGACCCCGCCTACGACCGGCTCTTCCACGAGCTGAACGAGCGTTCCGCGGTGGTCGACACCCACCCGCACAACCTCCCGGGCTGCGCGCCGGGCGCGTCGGCGGTCCCCGGCATCCCGAACTTCGTCTGCGACTTCCTGCTGGACACCACCCGGGCCGCCGTGAACATGATCAGCAGGCGGACCCTGGACCGCTTCCCGGACATCTCCGTGGTCCTGCCGCACGCCGGCGGCTTCCTGCCGTACATCGCCACGCGCCTGCAGGCCCTGGGGCGGTTCTGTGAGCCGAGCGTGGAGCCGGCCGCCGTCCGCGACCACCTGAGCCGCTTCTACTACGACACCGCGGGTCCCATGGCGCCCGCCGCGACCCTGCTGGAGCACGTGCCCGCCGACCACGTCCTCTTCGGCACGGACTGGCCCGCCGCCCCCGCCGACACGGTCATGGACCTGGCGCTGCCCGCTCTCGACGCGGACCCGGCCTTCACTCCGGAGCAGCTGCGGGGGATCTACCACGGCAACGCCCTGCGCCTGATCCCGCAGCTCGCGACGGCCTGAGCCGCGGTGGTACGGGCTGCGGGGGCCTGAGCCGCGGGGGTACGGGCCGCGGTGGTACGGGCTGCGGGGGTACGGGCCGCACGGCGCGGCCCGTACCCCCGCGGCCGTGATCAGGCGAGCTTGGCGCTCAGGGTGATCGTCGTGCCGGTCAGGGCCTGGCTCACCGGGCAGTTCTTCTTCGCGTCCTCGGCGGCGGCGACAAAGGCGTCGTTGTCCAGGCCGGGGACCTCACCCTCGACGGTGAGGTGGATGCCGGTGATGCCCTCGCCGGGCTGGAAGGTGACGTCGGCCTTGGTCTCCAGGCGGGCGGGCGGGGTGCCCGCGCCCGCGAGGCCGTGGGACAGCGCCATCGAGAAGCAGCTGGAGTGGGCGGCGGCGATCAGCTCTTCCGGGCTGGTCTTGCCGTTCGCGGCCTCGGAGCGGGCGGGCCAGGAGACGTCGTACGAACCGATGCCCGAGGAGTCGAGGCTGACGACACCCTTGCCCTTCAGCAGGTCGCCTTCCCAGACGGTGTGCGCGTGACGCGTGGTGGCCATGGTGATCCCTTCGCAGAGGTGGGGAAACGGCCGGGCGCCCGAAAGGGGGCCCGGCGTTCCCAAACCTACTGGGACACCAGGGGTTTCGCGTCGCGCGCCAGCGCGGTGAGCCGCGATATGGCGCGGAAGTACTTCTTCCGATAACCGCCGTTCAGCATCTCCTCACTGAACAGCCTGTCGAAGGGGACGCCGGAGGCCAGGACCGGGACCTCGCGGTCGTACAGCCGGTCGGCCAGGACCACCAGCCGCAGCGCGGTGGACTGGTCCGGCACCGGGCCGACGTCGGTCAGGCAGACCGCGGTGATCCCGTCGGTCAGCGCGCCGTAGCGGCTCGGGTGGACCCGGGCCAGGTGCTCCAGCAGCCCGGGGAAGTCGTCCAGGCTCGCGCCCTCGGTCGCGTACGCGGCCTTGGCGACCTGCTCGTCGGAGAACGGCGCCGGGGCCTCCGGCAGGCCGCGGTGGCGGTAGTCCTGGCCGTCGATCCGCAGCGGCCGGAAGTGCGCCGACAGGCCCTGGATCTCGCGCAGGAAGTCCGCGGCGGCGAAGCGGCCCTCGCCGAGCTTGCCGGGCAGCGTGTTGGAGGTGGCGGCCAGCGCCACACCCTGCTCCACGAGGCGGCTGAGCAGCGAGGACACCAGCACGGTGTCGCCCGGGTCGTCCAGCTCGAACTCGTCGATGCACAGCAGCCGGTGCCCGCCCAGGGTCTGCACGGTCTGCTGGAAGCCGAGCGCGCCCACCAGGTTCGTGAGCTCGACGAAGGTGCCGAAGGCCTTGAGCGCGGGCTCGGCCGGGGTGGCGTGCCACAGGGAGGCGAGCAGGTGGGTCTTGCCGACGCCGTAGCCGCCGTCGAGATAGACCCCGCGCGGCGCGGCGGGGGCCGCGGGCTTCTTCGAGAACCAGCGCTTCTTCCCGGCGCCGCTCGCGTGCGCCCCGCCGAGGCCCGCGGCGAAGCCGCTCAGCACGGTGACCGCCTCGGCCTGGCTCGGCTGGGCCGGGTCGGGGTTGTACGTGTCGAAGCGGACGGAGTCGAACCGCGGCGGCGGCACCATCTCGGCCACCAGCCGTTCGGCGGGAACCCGCGGCTCGCGCGCGCACAGGGCCTGCGGCCCGGCGTCGGCTATCGGGGGCCGGCCGGAGGGGGAACCGGAGGTGGAGAGTGATGTCGGCACAGCGCTTAACTCTACGGGGCGTGGCACACTGCACCGATGCGACGCCTGTTCCCTGTGACCGATCAGACAGCAGCCCGGAGCCAGGACGGGGCGGACCGGGAGTGGTCGCTCGACGAGCTCGCGGACGCCTACGCCTACCCGGCCCTCGCGGCGGACGGCCACTGGCTGCGGGCCAACATGGTCTCCACCCTGGACGGCGCCGCCCAGCACGACGGCCGCTCCCAGCCCATCTCCGGCGCGACCGACATGCGGATCTTCGGTACCCTGCGCGCTCTGGCCGACGTGGTCGTGGTCGGCGCTGAAACGGTTCGCCAGGAGGGTTACCGCCCGGCCCGCGCCCGGGAGGCCTTCGCGGCCCGCCGCGCGGCCGCCGGACAGGGCCCGGCCCCCGCCATCGCCGTGATCACGGCGAGCATGGACCTGGACTTCTCGCTGCCCCTGTTCACCTCCCCGCTGGTGCCGACCCTGGTGGTCACCGGCGCCGCCGCGCCCTCCGGCCGGGTGGCCGAGGCCGAGGCGGCCGGGGCCGAGGTGGTGGTGGCCGGCGACGGAGCCTCCGTCGACGCGGCCCGGGCCGTACGGGAGCTCGCCGGGCGGGGGCTGCGCCGCCAGCTCACCGAGGGCGGGCCCCGGCTGCTGGGCCAGTTCGTGGCCGCCGACGTGCTGGACGAGCTGTGCCTGACGATCTCCCCGACACTCACGGCGGGCGGCGCCCAGCGCATCGCCGGAGGGCCGTCCGTCACGGTTCCGCACCGGCTCGCGCCCGCCTGCGTACTGGAGGAGGCCGGGTTCCTGTTCACGAGCTACCGTCGGATCTGACAAGGGGCGGAATTTCTCGTTCCGCTTTGCTTCCGCTGGGCACATATACCTGCGCAGGCCCCGTGTGACAGCGGGGCAGGATGGTTTCCGCAGGGGCCGGCCGACCGGCCTCGGGCCCATGAAGGAGAGGGCGTCCGTGTTCACGAGCGTATTGATGATCGAGCAGCCGCTGACCACGGTGGACGTGGACTTCGTCACCAGCCTCCACGGAGACGACCCGGTCTCCTTCGTCGTCCTCATGCAGCCCCGGGGCGACCAGGACCGGCTGCTGCGCGCCATCGACGACGTGGCGCTCGGTGAGCTTCCCGAGGCCATCCGCGAGGGCGACGAACCCGAGGGCGAGGACGCGCTCGGCCCCGCCGCACACGCCCTCGCGCACTCCCTGAACGCCCTGCGCCAGAAGGGTGCCAAGGCCGTCGGGCAGATCATCGAGAAGCACCCGCTCGACAAGCTGCAGTCCGTCGTGGACGAGACCGGCGCCGACGAGGTGATCGTCCTGACCTCGCCGCACTTCGTGGAGGAGTTCTTCCACCGGGACTGGGCCTCACGGGCGCGCCACAAGGTCGGCGTTCCCGTGCTCAAGCTCTTCGCCCACAACGAATAGGCTTGGGCCCCAGCGCCCGACGCACACAAGCACCGCACTCGATCCTGGAGCGACCTGAATGAAGCCCGGCCTGCCGACCGCCATGGAACGGCCCCACTTCATCGGCATCGGCGGCGCCGGCATGTCCGGCATCGCGAAGATCCTGGCCCAGCGCGGGGGGAAGGTCGCCGGCAGCGACGCCCGCGGCGACTCCGAGACCGCCGGGGCGCTGCGCGCCCACGGCGTCACGGTCCACGGCGGGCACGCGGCCGGCCACCTCGCCGCCGACTCCACCTGCGTGGTCGTCTCCAGCGCCATCCGCGCCGACAACCCCGAGCTGGCCCGCGCCGCCGAGCTCGGCATCCCCGTCGTGCACCGCTCCGACGCCCTCGCCGCCCTGATGGACGGACTGCGTCCGATCGCCGTCGCCGGCACCCACGGCAAGACCACCACCACCTCGATGCTGGCGGTCTCCCTCTCGGCCCTGGGCCTGGACCCCTCCTACGCCATCGGCGGCGACCTCGACGCCCCGGGCTCCAACGCCCACCACGGCGAGGGCGACATCTTCGTGGCCGAGGCCGACGAGAGCGACCGTTCCTTCCACAAGTACACCCCGCAGGTCGCGATCATCCTCAACGCGGAACTCGACCACCACGCGAACTACGCGTCGATCGACGAGATCCACGAATCCTTCGAGACCTTCGTCGGCAGGATCGTGCCCGGTGGCACCCTGGTCGTCGCCCACGGCCAGGAGGGCGCCGCCGAGATCGC
Source organism: Streptomyces sp. NPDC090021 (assembly GCF_044748225.1). Taxonomy (NCBI): domain Bacteria; kingdom Bacillati; phylum Actinomycetota; class Actinomycetes; order Kitasatosporales; family Streptomycetaceae; genus Streptomyces; species Streptomyces sp. NPDC090021. Next base: position 224,067 of record NZ_JBIVFO010000002.1, read on the forward strand.
CCGCCGCGTCGCGGACCGCGAGGACCTCACCGTCGTCACCTACGGCGAGGAGGAGGACGCCGACCTCCGGATCACCAAGATCACCCCGCGTGGTCTGACCAGCGAGGTCACCGTGGTCCTGGACGGCCGGATGCTCACCTTCACCGTCTCCGTCCCCGGCCGCCACTACGCGCACAACGCCGTCGCCGCGCTCGCCGCGGGCGTGGCCCTCGGCATCCCCGCGCACAACCTGGCCTCCGCGCTCGGCAAGTACACCGGCGTCAAGCGCCGCCTCCAGCTCAAGGGCGAGGCCGCCGGCGTGCAGGTCATCGACTCCTACGCGCACCACCCCACCGAGATGAACGCCGACCTGGAGGCCATCCGCGGAGCCGCCGCGGACTCCCGCATCCTGGTCGTCTTCCAGCCGCACCTCTTCTCCCGCACCCAGGAACTGGGCAAGGAGATGGGCCAGGCCCTCGCCCTCGCCGACGCCTCCGTCGTCCTGGACATCTACCCCGCCCGCGAGGACCCGGTCCCCGGCGTCACCAGCGAGATCATCATCGCGGCCGCCCGGGCCGAGGGCGCGGACGTCACCGCCGAGCACGACAAGGAGGCCGTCGCCGACGTCATCGCGGGAATGGCCAAGCCCGGTGATCTCGTTCTCACCATGGGCGCGGGCGACGTCACGGACCTCGGTCCGGCCATCCTCGCCCGCCTGTCGAGCTGACGGAACGAGGGAGCGGAAGAGTCATGTCGTACGAGGTCGAGAAGACGGACGAGCAGTGGCAGGCGGAGCTGACCCCGTCCGAATACCAGGTGCTGCGCCTCGCCGGCACCGAGCCGGCCTTCCGCGGTGAGTACACCGACACCAAGACGGAGGGCGTCTACTCCTGCCGCGGCTGCGGGGCCGAGCTGTTCCGCTCCTCGGAGAAGTTCGAGTCGCACTGCGGCTGGCCGTCCTTCTTCGACCCGAAGGACACCGACGCCGTCGAGCTGCTCGCCGACACCTCGCACGGCATGGTCCGCACCGAGGTCCGCTGCGCGAAGTGCGGATCCCACCTCGGCCACGTCTTCGAGGGCGAGGGCTACCCGACGCCCACGGACCAGCGCTACTGCATCAACAGCATCTCGCTGCGCCTGACCCCCGCCGCGGACGCGGGCTGACCCTCAGGACGCGTCGGGCCGCCCCGACCGGCCGGGGCCGCCCAGGACATCGGTGGGCCCTCCCGGACCCGAGCGGACCGGGAGGGCCCACACTCCTGTCCGCTGGATGCCGTGAGGGATCCGGGCTCCGCACGGGCCCGGGCGGTCGCGTGCTCAGCCGCTGCACTGGGTCAGTTCGCCGCCCTGGCGGACGCTGTACTGGCCCGGCGGCACGTTCATGACCTGGAACCCGCCGTTCTGGGCGATCTCGACCGTCCCGCCGAAGCCGGCCGACCCGTACACGTAGGCAGGGCCCGGGGTGAAGCCGCCGCCGGACAGGTGCACCTTCCCGTTCTCCAGGACCCCGGAGGTCGAACACGTCGCGGCCGGGACGGCGGCCGGCGGGGTCTGCGGGACCGTCGCGAGGGCGGCGGGGGCGGCGGCGAACGAGGCGGCCGCCAAGGGGCCGAGGAAGAGGAGCCGTGTGCGCCGGTTCATGAGCCTTCCTTACCAGGAGGAATCGAGAGGAATCGGGAGGCCACGGACCGCGGGGGGCGGGCCGCGGGCACCGCTCTTCCATCGTCACCCCGCCCGCTGCCCGGTGCGACCCGGGGCGCGACCGGCCGGAACCGGCCGGGGATGGTGTCGGGGACATCGCGGTTCGATTCCGATCCGGTCTCTGGCCTGGGGTGATCCCACGGAGATAGCACGTTCGGCCTGTGAAGACACCTATCCGTTTCTTCCGCCTGTCTGGTTATGATCGGCCCCTCACATCCCGTCACGACCACACCCGTTGTGGCCGTCCCCTCCGCAGTTCCGTGCCCGGTCCGGCCGTTCGGCCACCCCTGACGTCCCCAGCCGCCCCCGCTCCCGAGGACCGATGTCTCCCATAGAACCCGAAGGCGTAAGAGGGCAGTCGACGACGCGTCGGTGGCGCAACGTGCGCCTGCGCACCCTCCTGATCTGGCTGGCCGTGGTTCCCACCGTGGCGATGGGCACCCAAGTCACGGTGACCGCCGAACGGTTGCTGGAGCAGTCGGCGCGGCTGCGGGCCGACGTGGAGGCCGCCGAGCGGGTCGGCGCACCGCTGTACACGCTCCTGGTCGACATGCAGGAGGAGCGGACGGCGACCGCCGCCCAGTGGGCGGGCACCGACGGGGCCGAGGACGAACTGCGCATACGGCGCGCCGCCACGGACACGGCCGCGGCCGAGTTCCGCCGCCTCGCGGACGATCCGGAGAGGTCCTTCACCGAGGTGACCCGGCAGCTCGACCGCCTGCCCGCGTACCGCCAGCGCGCGGACACCCGCAGCGGCGCCGCCGACAGCACCCTGGCCTACTACTCCGATGTCATCGGCAAGGTCATCCAGGTCTACCAGCAGGAGTTCAGCCACGCGGAGGACGCCGAACTCGCCCAGGCGAGCCGCCCCGTCGTCTCGATGCTCCAGGCCACCGAGATGGTGGCCCGCGAGGACACCGTCCTGGCCCTCGCCGGACCGTCGGGGGAACTGAGCTTCGTCGGCTACGACCAGTTCGTCAGCTCCCTGGGCGCCCAGCGCTACCTCCACGAGGCGCTGATCGTCCCGCACCTGACGGAGCGGGACGAGCGGTTCTACGAACGGGTCGTCGGCTCCGAGGACTGGCAGGCGAAGACGCGCATCGAGAACGCGGTCCTCTCCGGGCACAAGGACACCGTCGCCGGTATCAAGGTGCCCGCCGAGGTCGGCGCCTGGAAGTCCGCGCACGCCAACTTCTCCGTGCAGATGACCACCCTCAACATCGACCTGGCGCGCTCGGTGCTCGCCCGCGGCGAGGCCAAGGCCGCGGAGCTGCAGGCCGAGGTCGCCTGGCTGATAGCCGGGAGCGGCGGCGGGCTGCTGGCCGTCGTGGTCGTGGTCGTGTTCACCACCCGGTCCGTCCTGCGGCGCCTGCGCGAACTGCACGAACGCACGGTCACCGTGGCCGAGGAGACCCTCCCCGACGTCGTCGCGCGGCTGGAGCGCGGTCAGACCGTGGACCCGGGGGCGCTGCCGTCCGTCAGCGGCGACCGCGACGAGGTCGGGCGCATCAGCGACGCGTTCGCCCGGGCCGTCTCCGTGTCGGTCGACGGCCACCGGCGGCTGGCCGCCGAGCGTCACGGCTTCGGCCTGTTCGCCTCGGGCATCGCCTCGCGCACCGGGAACCTCGTCAGCCGCCAGCTCAGCCTCACCGAGGACCTCCAGGACACCTTCGGCCACGACGAGGCGCTGCTCGCCCAGCTGATGCGGTCCGACCAGCTGACGGTCGGCATGCGGCGGCAGATCGAGAACCTCCTCATCCTCGCGGGCGGCGAGGTCCCCGACCCGCACACCGAGCCCATGCGCGTCGCCGACCTGCTGCGCGAAGCCGCCGCCGAGGTCGAGGACTTCCGGCGCATCGAGCGGCAGGCCCTCGACGAGACCAGCGTGGAGCCGAGCGTCATCAGCCAGATCAGCCACCTGCTGGCCGAGCTGCTCGACAACGCCACCCGGTTCTCCCCGCCGAAGTCCAAGGTGGTCATCCGCGCCGAACTCGTCGCGGACGGACTGACGGTCGAGATCGAGGACCGCGGGCCGCGGGTGAGCCCCGAGCGGTACGAGGAGATGAACGGGCGCCTGCACCAGGCCCCGCCGTACTCGGTGCTCGCGCAGAACGCGCACCGGCTCGGCCTCTTCGTCGTGGGCCACCTCGCCGACCAGCTCGGCGCCACGGTCACCCTGCGCCGCTCCGTGTACGGGGGCACCTGCGCGGTGGTGGTCCTGCCGGCCGGACTGCTGCTGCCGACCGAGGCGGAGGAGACCCCGCGCGAGCCCGCCCGCCACGAACCCGCGGCCCCGGCCGCCGGGCCCGCCGCCGCTGCGGCCGTGCCCGCTCCGTCGGGCCCCGGGCCGGCCGCCGCAGAGCAGCCCGAGCCCGAGCCCGAGCCCGAGCCCGAGCCCGAGTCCGGGCAGCAGCCGGAGTCCGCGCCCGAGCCGGACCCCGCGCCCGAGCCGGTCGCGCACACCGGCGCCGGACTGCCCAGCCGGCGTACGAAGACGCCCCGGCCCGCCGCCTCCGCCGTACCCGAGGCCCGGCCGGCCCCGGCGGCCGGCGGACCCACGCGGCCGGCCCTTCCCGAGCGGGTCCCGCAGACCCACATAGCCGACCAACTGCGCGCGCCCCGCGTGCCGGAAACACGGGTTCCCCAGGACACCGCGACACCCGAAGAGGTCGCCGACGCCTGGGCGGACTACGAACAGGGGACCCAGACAGTGGAAGAAGAGCTCCGACGGGATCAGCCATGACCACCTCATCGAACACCGCCGCATCCAACGACGCGATCTACAGCGTCCTCGACAACAACCTGAGCAGAATCGCCGGCATCCAGGGAGCCGTGCTGCTGTCCAACGACGGCATCCGGCTCAGCGCCTACCTGCTGGACCAGCCGCAGGCCGAGCGCATGGCGGCCGCCGCCTCCGGTATCGCCTCCACGATGAAGGCGATATCCCGCGAGATCGACGGCGGCCGGGTCATCCGCCAGCTCGTCGAGATGGACGACAGGTACCTCTGCATCGTCGGCTGCGGCGAGGGCAGCACCCTCATCGTGGTGACCTCCCGCAAGGCGCGCCTCGGCGAGCTCGGCGGCGAGGCCGTCCGTACCGCGCAGGCCCTCGGCGAATGGCTGGGCACCCCCGAGCGCGGCCAGGTACCGAACCAGTAATGCCGCAGGACGAGCCGCAGCAGCCGCAGCCCGCAAGCCGCCGCCGTACGCGGCTGTACGCCCTCACCGACGGCCGTACGGCCGCTGCGCACACCGTCCTGACCATGGACACCACCATCACGGCGGCGGTCGCCGGTGACGCGCACGGAGGACTCCCCACCGAGTGGCAGGAGATCCTCGTCATGTGCGCGCCGCCGGGCGGGCGGGCGGTCGCGGAGATAGCGGCGCGTATGCACATCCGCCTCACACCGATGACGCTGCTCCTCGGCGAACTCGCCGAACGCGGGCTGATCACCCACCGGCCGCCCCTGGCGGCCTCCGACACCACCGACGTCAACCTGCTCATGAGAATCAGGGACAACCTTGCGCGGATATGACACGCCCGCCCCGCCCGCCTCCGGCGAACCGGACCCGGTCAAGATCCTCATCGCCGGTGGATTCGGAGTCGGCAAGACCACCCTGGTGGAGACGATCTCCGAGATCGAGCCGCTGCGGACGGAGGAGCGGCTGACGGCCGCGGGCGTCGGCGTCGACGACCTCGGGGGCATCGAGTCCAAGACCCTCACCACCGTGGCGATGGACTTCGGCCGGATCACCCTCACCGACGCCGGAGTCGTCCTCTACCTGTTCGGCACACCGGGCCAGGAACGCTTCTGGTTCATGTGGGACGACCTCCTGGCCGGCGCCCTCGGGGCGATCGTGCTGGTCGACACGCGACGCCTCGACCGCAGCTTCCCGGCCGTCGACTTCTTCGAGAGCCGCGGCCTGCCCTTCGTCGTCGGCGCGAACTGCTTCCACGGCGAACAGCCCTACACCGCCGAGGAGATCGCGGCGGCCCTGCACCTGCGGGACCCCGCGACACCCGTCCTCATGCTTGACGCCCGCTCGCGCACGGACGTCCGCGCGTCCCTGCTCGCCCTCCTGGACGTGCTCATCGACCGTGCGGAGCAGCCCCCCACGGCCGTCCCCGGCTGACCACCCCGGCCCCGCCCGGCACCCCGCCCGCCAGGTGGTCCGCCAGGATGCGGTGGGGGTCCAGCCCTCGGAGGGGGAGCGGGCGCGGGCGCGGGGTCGGGTCCAGGACCACCGGGTGGGCCGGCTGGTCCACCGCCCTCCTGCGGCTTCACCTGCAACGCCGACACCAACGCATCAGTCAACGTCGCAGTAGGACAGGCCGTAAGGCCCCGGAAGAAGTCTTCCGGTACCGGAGGGGCAACACCGCGCAAGCGGTCGAATGCCCGTGAACCTCAGCCCCGATAGGGGTTGGAATCCCCCTGCCTTAGCTGGGGGAGGATGTCAACAGCAGCTCCACCGGCAACCGGATCGACCTGACGGTGTGGGGCCCCAACGGCTTCCTGCGCGCCTGGAAGGGCCCGGCGAAGAAGGCGGCCCCGAGGTCACGGCCCGCCACGTCACCGCCACCGGCGACCTGGCCCTGACGATGACCAACTCCGGCACGGCCGCGGTCAACCTCACGGTGACCAATGCCTACGGCGGCGCCGCCCGGACCCTCCGCGTCGCGGCGGGCGGCACGGCCACTCACACCGTGGACCTGGGCGCGACGGGCCGCTGGTACGACGTCAAGGTCCTCTCCGACCTCGACACCACCTTCCTGCGCCGCTTCGCGGGGCACGTGGAGACCCGGGCGTCTGCGCCCCCGCGATCAGGACCGCCTGATCCGGTCCTGCGGTAGCGCACAGCAGCCGCCGTTCCAGTACGACCTGGCGCTCACCGCCGACGTGATGAAGGCCACAGGGCGGGCCTGGTACCCGAACTGCCGGATCGTGACCCTCGCCGGCTCGGGCCACTACCCGCCGCACGAGACACCGGTTGCCTTCGCCACGGAAGTGGAGGCCTTTCTCCGCGACCAGAACAGGCCCTAGCGGCGCGGCAACGAAAAACCCCTGGGGTACGAGGAGACCTCGTACCCCAGGGGGATCAGGGTGAGTGACGGGACTTGAACCCGCGGCCACCTGGACCACAACCAGGTGCTCTACCAACTGAGCTACACCCACCACGAAGGGCGGCGGACCGCCCGTTCGATGTGCAAGCACAGCATAGCCGATCTGCGGGGCGGTCCTGCGACGCGTTATCCGGCCGACCGGTTCGCGGCCAGGGCGGCGGCGAACCTGGCCCCGGCCCCGTCCCGGCGGCGGCCGGCGGCCTGCCGGACGGCGGCCACGGCGAAGGCCCTGATGATCGGATGGGGCCGCGTCGAGTCCCCGTGGAGCTCCGGCTGGAAGAGCGTGGCCAGGAAGAACGGGTGCCCGGGCAGCTCCGCGATGCGTGCCTGCCCGTCCTCGTCGTGCCCCGACAGCCGCAGCCCGTGCGCGGTGAGCACCGGCAGGTGCCGGGGAGCCGGTCCGTAGGTGCAGTGGTAGCGCTCCATCGACCGCTCCGCGCCGAGCGCGGCCTCGGCGAGCGACCCGGGCTCGGCCCGTACGAGGCCCTCGTGGCCGACGAGCGAGCAGGCGAGCGGGGCGATCAGCAGATCCGGCGCCCCGGGGTCGTTCTCGGCGTGCGCGACGTCGGCCAGCCCGCACACCGACCGGGCGTACTCCAGCAGCGTGTGCTGGAAGCCGCCGCACGTCCCGAGGAAGGGGATGCCCTCCTCGCGGGCCACCCGGATCGCTGCCAGCGCCCCCGCCTCGCTGGCGTACGGGCTGCCCGGCAGCACCCACACGGCGTCGAAGCGGGACAGGGTCCCGGCGGCGGCCTCGGCCGCGGCTTCGCCGGTGGGGATCCAGCAGGCGTCGAGGACGAGCCCGTCGCGGGCGGCGAGGGCGTCGAGGAGCAGCGGGATCCGGGTGTGGGACGTCACGTGCGGGGAGCGGTCGCCGACGAGGGCGATCCGCGCCACCCTTGAGGCGTCGGTGGCGCACGCCGGGTCTGCCGGGCTTGCCGTGTCTGCCGTGTCTGCAGTGCGAGTCGTGTGCGTCGTGTGAGCTGTGCGTGCGGTGGTCATGCGGATCATCCTGTGGCCGCCGTCCGCTTCAGCGCCAACGATTGTTCGTGCACCTGCGATAAGTGATCCTGATGACCATGGATCCGCACCTGCTCCGCACCTTCGTCACCGTGGCCCGGCTCTCCTCCTTCTCCGGCGCCGCCCGCGAGCTGGGCTACACCCAGTCCGCGGTCTCCCAGCACATCGCGGCGCTGGAGGGCGACCTGCGGGCGGAACTCCTCACCCGCCGGCCCGTCGCACCGACCCCGGCCGGGGTGCGGCTCCTGGAGCACGCCGGGCCGCTCCTGCTGCGGCTCGACGCCGCGCGGGCCGACGTACTGCGCCTGGCCGCAGCCCCACCCGGGCGCATCACCCTCGCCGCCTCCCCGCTCGCCGTGGGCCCGCGGCTGCTCGCGGCCCTGCCCGCCACCGGCGTCACCCTGCGCGTGCTGCCCCCGGTCGAGGTGCCCGCCGCCGTGGCCACCGGCGGCTGCGACCTCGGGCTGGTCGACGGCCCGGCCGCCCCCAGCGACCCGCTGCGGCTGCCCGACGTGGCGCCGCTCACCGTGACGGGAGTCGGAGAGGAGGAACTGGCCGTGCTGCTGCCCGACGGGCACCCCTTCGCCGGCCGGGCCGCCGTCCGCCTGGACGACCTCGCCGACGCCCGCTGGATCGACGCCCCCGGCGTCGGCCTGCCGCTCACCGCCGCCCGTGCCTCCGTCCGCTACGAGGGCACCGACCTGCTCTCCCTCTGCGCCCTGGCCGCCGCCGGGCACGGCCTCGCGCTCCTCCCGCGCCGCGTGGCCGAGGCCGCCGGCGCGGGCGTCGCCGTACCGCTGTCCGGCCCGCGCCTGGTGCACCGTACGGAACTGCTCTCGCCCGGCACTCCGACCGGCGCGGCCGCTGCCCTCGCGGCACGGCTCACGGCAGGATCCTCCCTATGACGGACGACACCCACGCCGCCGTACCTGGTCGAGGGGAGGAGCAGCCCCTGGTGCCCGGCATGTGCTTCTCCGTGGAGCCCGGTGTGTACCTGCCGGGCCGTTTCGGCGTCCGCATCGAGGACGTCGTGACCGTCACCGAGGACGGCGGGCGCCGCCTCAACAACGCCCCGCGCGAACTCGCCGTCGTCGCGTAGTGCCGCGGCCGTGAGGGTGTGCCGACCCGGTGAACCCCGACGACCACGGCACGGGGCGGTGTACGCCCGCTCAGGGACCGAGGACCACCGCCGACTCGCCCGGCAGGTGGATCCGCCCGTCCGGCCCGGGGTGTTCGAGCGGCTCCCAGGACGCCAGCACCCGCACCCCGTTGCGGCCCAGGGCGATCGTCACCGGCTCGGCGGAGAGGTTCACGGCCACCCGTACGTCGCCCCGCCGGAAGGTGAGCCGGCGCCGCTCCTCGTCGTGGGCGACCCGGACCGCGGCCAGGTCCGGATCGCGCAGGTCCGGGTGGGTGCGGCGGAGCGTCACCAGAGTGCGGTACCAGTCCAGCAGGCGGGCGTGGACCGGCTGTTCGGGCTCCGACCAGTCCAGGCAGGAGCGGTCCCGGGTGGCCGGGTCCTGCGGGTCGGGGATCTCCTCGGCCTTCCAGCCGTGCGCCGCGAACTCCCGGCGCCGGCCTGACCGCACCGCCTCGGCCAGTTCCGGACCGGGGTGGTCGGTGAAGTACTGCCACGGGGTGCGCGCCCCCCACTCCTCGCCCATGAACAGCATCGGCACGAAGGGCCCGGTCAGCGCCACCGTCGCCGCGCAGGCCAGCAGCCCGGGGGAGAGGGAGGCCGAGAGCCGGTCGCCGAGCGCCCGGTTGCCGATCTGGTCGTGGGTCTGGGAGTAGCCGACGAACCGATGGGCGGGGGTCCGGCGGTGGTCCACCGGGCGGCCGTGCGTGCGGCCCCGGAAGGACGACCAGGTCCCGTCGTGGAAGAAGACCCGGGTCAGGGTCTTGGCCAGGGCGGCCAGCGGCGCCTCGGCGAAGTCGGCGTAGTACGCGTGGGATTCACCGGTCAGCGCGCAGTGCAGGGCGTGGTGGAAGTCGTCGTTCCACTGGGCCTGCAGGCCCAGGCCGCCGGCCGCGCGCGGGGTGGTGGTGCGCGGGTCACACCGGTCGGACTCGGCGATCAGGAACAGCGGCCGGCCGGTCTCGGCGGCCAGCGCGTCCACGGCCGCGGACAGTTCCTCCAGGAAGGTCAGCGCCCGCCCGTCGGCCAGGGCGTGGACGGCGTCGAGCCGCAGCCCGTCGATGCCGTAGTCGCGCAGCCAGGCGAGCGCGCTGCCGATGAGGTACGCGCGCACCTCGTCGGAGCCCGGCGCGTCCAGGTTCACCGCCGCGCCCCACGGGGTGTGGTGGGTGTCGGTGAAGTACGGGCCGAAGGCGGGGAGATGGTTGCCGGAGGGGCCGAGGTGGTTGTGCACGACGTCGAGTACCACGCCCAGCCCGGCCGCGTGCGCGGCCTCCGTGAAGCGGGCAAGGCCGGCCGGGCCGCCGTACGGCTCGTGCACGGCCCAGGGCGCGACCCCGTCGTACCCCCAGCCGTGGATGCCGGAGAAGGGGCACACCGGCATCAGCTCCACGTGCGTGACCCCGAGGGCGGCGAGGTGGCCGAGGCGGGCCGCCGCCGCGTCGAAGGTGCCCTCGGGGGTGAAGGTGCCGACGTGGAGTTCGTACAGGACCGCGTCCTGGAGCGGGATGCGCGGCGACGGGGCGGACCGCGGGGTGAGGGCGCCGAAGTCGACGACGGCGGACAGCCCGTCGGGGCCGTCCGGGAGCCGCCGGCCGCGCGGGTCGGGGCGCGGGACGGCGACCCCGTCCTCGTCCCCGTCCAGGAGGAAGCCGTAGCGGCTGCCGTCCCCGGCCGGGGCCTGCACGGTCCACCAGCCGTCCCGGTCCGGATCGCGTGCCATGTCGTACGTCACGTCGTCGAGTCGCAGGGCGACCCGGCCCGTCAGCGGTGCCCACACCTCGAACCGCACGGGCGGCCCCCTCGTCTGTCGGCGGTGTCCAGCATGCCCATCGTGCCCATCATCGCGGGCGGGGCGGGGGAGTTCTGGACACTCCGCCCCCGACGGGCCGACAATCACCCTGTGACGTCGAGTTTCGAACTTCCTGCCTTCCCCGCGCCGCGGCTGTCGGACGCCGAGCGAGACCGTGCGCTGGGCCAGCTCAGGGAGGGCGCGGCCCTCGGCAGGCTGTCCCACGACACCTTCCTGCGGCGCATGGAACTGGCCCTGGTGGCCCGCCGTTCCGAGGACCTCGCGGTCCTCACCGCGGACCTCCAGTCCCGGGAGGCCGCCGAAAGCCCCTGGACCCGAAAGCTGTTCGGCTGGGTCGGCCGGGTCTCGGCGGTGTCCGCCGGGGTACGGCGCGCCTGGAACGCCGAGCGGCTGCCCAAGCTGCTGCTGCCGCACCCGAGCGCCGCGGTCCTGCGGATCGGCCGCGACCCCGGCAACGGGCTGCGCCTCAGCCACGAGACCGTCTCCCGGATGCACGCGGAACTGAGCCTGCGCGACGGGGTGTGGGTGCTCAAGGATCTCGGTTCCACCAACGGCACCAGCGTCAACGGCCGCCGCGTGACGGGCTCCGCGATCGTCCGCGACGGCGACCAGGTCGGCTTCGGCAACATGACCTTCCGCCTCTCGGCCGGCTGAGCCCGGGCCCCGGCCGCCCGCCGGTCGCGCCTGACCGGCCCGCCCGCCGGTGCCCGCCGGCCCCCGCTGGCCCCCCACCGGTCCGCCACCGGTCCGCCGTCGTCGGGAGGGACCGCGCAGGATGGACTGCCTCTACCTGGCCGCGGCGGCCCGCGGCCAGGGCCTGGGCGCCGCCCTGGTGGACGGCGTGACGGGGCTGGCCCGCGAACTGGGCCTGGAGCAGGTCCAGTGGCAGACCCCCGAATGGAATGAGGGGGCGATCCGCTTCTACGACCGCCTCGGCGCCGCCTCGGACCCCGAGTTCCGCTACACCCTTCCCGTGGGCCGGCCGGCCGCCACGAGCCGTGCGTAGGCGGCCAGGACCGTACGGGACTGGTGCTCCACCTGGGTGGCCACCGGGATCCAGCGGGCCCCGAACCGGGAGGCGAACTCCCCGCACCAGCCGGTGACCAGCCGGTCCAGCCCGGGCGCCGCCGGATGCCCCTCGGCGCGCAGGACCCGCAGCAGCATCGCCGCCGCGCGCAGCGACAGCCGGCGCCCGAAGGCGTCGATGCTGGCGATGTACGCCGCCGTGGCCTCCGCGGGGGCGCCGGGGCCGGTCCACTCGACGGCGATCCGGGGGATCAGCGCGAGCGTCCAGTCCACCGCGCGCAGCAGCGGGGCCGCGGCCGGGTCCTCGTGCGCGCCCGGCCGCGGCCCTTCCCGGCTCCGGGCGCGCTCCCGGGCCGCGCCGACGAGCGCGGCGTCCGCGGTCAGCCGCCCGGCGAGCATCCGCAGGGCGCCGCGCGGGTCGGGGTGCGGGGCCGGGTCGTCCACCAGGTCGGAGGCCCACATGGGGACTTCCACGATCGCGGTGGTGCCGTCGTACCGGTGGGCGTGGTACCAGGTGCTCAGCCGGGTGTCCTCCGGGTGGAACGCTCCGGCGGCCTCGCTGCCCGGCTCCGGGATCACGAAGATCCCGGGCCCGGGGGAGGGCCAGCCGGCGGCGTCCGAGGCCCCGTTCTCCACCGGGATGCGCAGGTCGGCGGCCGATTTGCCGAACGGCTCGGCGAGGCCCGGTATGTCCCGCGTGAGCTGCACCCAGGAGCCGCCGAGGTCGGTGGCGTGCAGGGAGACCTGGAGGACGGGCCGCAGCTCGTCGATGAGCGCGAGGAGCGCCAGGGTCTCCGGCGGCAGCAGGTCCGCGGGCAGTAACGACGGTGCCCACTCGGGCTGTTCGGGCCCGGGCGGCCGGAAGAAGTACCGGTGGTAGTCCAGCAGCGAGTACGGGCGGGGCGTGCGGTGCAGGTCCGCGCCGTCCGGGTCGGCGCAGAGCAGGAAGTGCCAGCCGCAGCCCGCCCGCGGCGCCGGGTCGCGCAGGAGCCGGCGGGCGAGCGAGAGCGCCGTGGCCCCGCCGACGGGCTCGTTGGCGTGGGCCCCGGCGACGACGAGGACGTTGCGGGTGCCCGCAACGTCCCGGCGGTCCGTGCCGTCCCCGTCGCCGGGGCGGTCCGTCCGGACCGGGCCGACCGCGCCGACCGCGCCGTCCGGGCGTTCCGACGGGCCCGCGCCGGCCGCCGCGGTCGCCGCTACGGACAGCACCCAGATCGGCTGCCCGGCCCGCGAGGTACCGGCCTGGCGGAGCCGGACCTCACCGGGGTGTTCGTCCGCCAGAGCCCGGGCGGACACCCCGAGTTCCTGCGGTGTGGGGTAGCACATGTCACGGAGGAGAGTCACAAGGGATGCCATGCCCGCCGGGCCCGCCGCCTACTGCTGTACGGGCTCCGCAGTTCCCCCGAGATCCGGCGAAACCCCTGGCCATGGCTGTGCCGCGGCGTCCCCGGCAGGCCCCGCGCCACCGGATCCGCTGCGCCATGGATCCGCTGCGCCATAGAGCCCGCTGGTCGACGGCGTCCTCGTCCTCGACCGGGCCTGCGGCGAGGTCGGCTTCACCCCGCGCACCGTGCTCCGTACGGAACACACCTCGACGGCCGTCCGGAGGGCGGCCGCCGGCGCGGGCATCGTCATGGCCCCGGCCCGCACGGTCCGGGGCGCCGTCGGTGAGGACCGCGCCCCGCTCTCCCCGCCCCCCCGTGGCACCGGCGCCCGGCGGTCTTCTCCCGGGTCCCGCCGACCGGCGCGGCGGCGGCCTTCGCGGAACTCCTGAGCACCGGGGCCGCGACGGCCCCGGACGCCACCGGGCCGGCCGGGGGGCGGGGGTCAGCGGCGGAGCCAGATCCCCACCGGACGGTCGTCCAGCAGGGCGGTCACCCTGGCTGAGCCGCTGTGCACGGCGCGGGCGCTCCGCCCGGTGCGCGGGGGCAGTACGGGCGTCCACCTGCCGGGCGGGAGGTCCAGCCGGGTGCTGCGCCAGCCGCCCGACGCCGCCAGGCGGTGGGACAGCCGGGTGGCGGCCACCAGCAGGCCCGGAGCCCGGGTGAAGGCCACCAGATGGCCGGCCGCCGGACCGCGGGCCGCGACGGGGGCGTAGCCGTGGAAGAGTTCCGGCCGGTCGCGGCGCAGCCGCAGCAGCGCCGCCGTGAGAGCCAGCTTCTCCTCGGCCGGGCCGTCCGGGAGGGCCCCCGCGTCCAGCCGGGCGAGCGCGGTGCGCGGGAAACGCGCCGGGCGCCGGTTGTCCGGGTCCACCAGGGCCCGGTACTCGGTCTCCGCGCCCTGGTAGACCTCCGGGACCCCCGGCATCGCGAGGTGCAGCAGCGCCATGCCGAGCAGGTTGGCGCGGGCGGCCTCCGCGAGGTCCGCCGGGAGGTCGAGCGGGGCGGGGGCGTAGCCGGCCACACCCGTCTCGTACTCCTCGTTCGGGTCGGTCCAGCTGGTGTGCAGGGCCGCCTCGCGGGCCCCCTTGAGCAGGGCGTCGGCCAGCCGCGGCACCGCCTCGGGGGCCCGGCCGAGCCCCAGCGCGGTCTGCCGGGCCACCCAGGCCAGGTGGGGGTCACGGGCGGCCTTCCCGCCGAGCGGGCCGTCGGAGCCGTCGGAGCCGTCGGAGCCGTCGGCGGTCTCGGCGGTGTCGGAGTCGTCGGCGGAGGCGCCCGCGGGGGAGCCCATCAGCTCCGGAGCCTGCGACAGCACCGAGATCCGCGCCCGTACGTCGGCGCTGCGCTTGGTGTCGTGCGTGGACAGCACGGTGCCCGTCCGGGGCCAGTCCCGGGCCAGGGTGGCGCAGTACGCGTGGAACTCCTCGGGCGACACCGCGGGACCTCCCGGCTCCCCGCCCACCTCGGTGGCCGACAGCAGTGGCGCGTACCGGTAGAAGGCCCGGTCCTCCAGGGACTTGGCGCGCAGGGCCGCAGAGGTCTGGGCGAACCGGGCGGCGAAGGCCGGGTCCCGCAGCAGCAGCTCCCGCACGCCCGCCACCGCGGCCGGACCGGCCAGCTCGGCCGCCCGCTCCCGTGCCTGCGGCGGCAGCTCCGGATCGCCGGGATAGGGCCGGTAGACCGGCAAGGCGATCAACAACTCGCGTACCGCCGGAGCCAGTTCCCCGCCGGCACGGCGCTCCAGCACCCCCAGCTCGGCCGCCAGGTCGACGGTCAGCACCTCCCGCGCACAGGCCCTGGCCGTCTCCGGCCACGGCGGCAGCCCGGTCGACTCCCCGTACCGGGACGCCAGTTCCGCGGCACCCTCGGGATCGGTGAACACCCCGTCGACCCGGTGCAGCGCGTCGTACCCGGTGGTCCCCGCCACCGGCCATCCGGCCGGCAACCGCTCGTGGCGGGCCAGGATCTTCTCCACGACCACCCAGCAGTCGTCGCCCGCCGCGGCCCGGAGCCGGCCCAGGTACTCCTCCGGGTCGGCCAGGCCGTCCACGTGGTCGATCCGGAGCCCCTGCGCGACGCCGTCGCGGACCAGCTCCAGCACCTTCGCGTGGGTGGCCGTGAACACCTCCGGTTCCTCCACCCGGACCCCGATCAGCTCCGAAATGGTGAAGAAACGCCGGTAGTTGAGCGCGGTGGCGGTCTCCCGCCACCAGGTCGGCCGGTACCATTGCGCGGCCAGCAGCTCCGGCAGGGCCAGGCCCTCGGTCCCCTCCCGCAGCGGGAACTCCTGCTCCCCGTGGCGCAGCACCCCGCCCTCGACCCGCAGGTCGCAGGAGTCCGCCGGCCCCGGCAGGAGCGGGAGCACCACCTGTCCGCCGCCGGCCTCCCAGTCGATGTCGAACCAGTGCGCGTACGGCGAACCGGGCCCGTCCCGCAGCACCTCCCACAGTGGCCGGTTGAGCCGCAGCGGTGTCGGTACCGCCATGTGGTTGGGCACGATGTCGAGGACCAGGCCGAGGCCGTGCGCCCGGGCCGTCGAGGCCAGGGCCCGCAGTCCGGGCTCGCCGCCGAGCTCGGCCCGTACGCGCGAGTGGTCGGTGACGTCGTACCCGTGGGCCGATCCGGGCGCCGCCTCCAGGACGGGGGAGAGGTGCAGGTGCGACACGCCGAGCGAGGCGAGGTACGGCACGGCCGCCTCGGCCGCCGCGAACGGGAATTCCGGACGCAGTTGGAGACGGTAGGTCGACGCCGGAGCGACAGGTTTCGGAAGATCGGATTCCGATGCGGGGGTCGGGTGCGGCTGGCTCATGAGAACGTACGTACCCAACCTGTCGGATTCCGTGCCATGACCCAATGCATCCGAGTGACTGCGCCGGGTTAGTGTCGATCAAGTGCTCGGAACCGTCACCACGTATCGAAGAGTCATCGCCCTGACCGGGCCCCTCCTCCCCCTCGTCTCCTTCCTCGCCCGCCTGCCGGTCGCGATGTCCCAGTTCGGAAGCTTCCTGCTGGTCGCCCGGACCAGCGGCTCCCTGGCCACCGCGGGCATCGTCGGCGGCGCCCTCTCCCTCGGCCAGGTCCTCTTCGGACCCGTCCTCGGCCGGCTCGCCGACCGGCACGGGCAGCGCCCCGTCGTCCTGGTCGCCGCCGCCGTCAACGCCGTCGCCACCGCGGCCCTCGTCGCCGGTGCGCTCACCCACCTCGCGACCCTCCCGCTCGCCGCGATCGGCGCGCTCACCGGTGCCTCCGTGCCGCTGATCGGGCCGCTCGCCCGGACCCGCTCCGTCGCCCTGGCCCGCCGCTCCGGGGCCGACGAGGGTGTCGTCGGCGCCGTCCACGCTCTTGAGGGCACCCTGGACGAGGTCTCCTTCGTCTTCGGGCCCGCCCTGGTCGGGCTCGCCGCACTGATCGCGCACCCGGCCTTCGCCCTGGCCGGGGCGGCCGGCCTCGTCGCCGTCTTCGGCGGTGCCTTCGCCCTGCACCCCACCGCCTCGGCCACCGCCGGCTCCCCGGCGCGCGAACGGCGCGCGAAAAGCCGGGCCCGGCCGCCCGCCGTGGTCCACGCCGTACGGTGCTCCCTCGCCCTCCAGGGCGTCATGTTCGGCGCCTGCCAGGCCGGCATCACCGCGCTCACCATCCGCCTCGGCGTCCCGGACCAGGCAGCCGTCGTCTACTCCGCGATGGGCGTCGTCAGCGCCGCCGTCGGCCTCGCGCTCGGCGCGCTGCCCGCCCGCTTCGGCCTGCGACTGCGCTGGCGGGCGGCCACCGCCGCCGCCCTCGTGCTCTCCGCGCCCCTGCTGGTCACGGACGGACTGTGGCCGCTGTACGCGGTCGTCACCGTCCTCGGCGCCGCCTACGCACCCCACCTGATCACCGCGTTCGCACTGACCGAGCGGGCCGTGGAACCGGACCGGCTGGCCACCGCCATGGCCTTCGCCGCCAGCAGCCTGGTGGCCGGGCAGGCCGCCGCGCTCGTGGTCGCCGGGCGCCTCGCCGAGCGGTTCGGCCCGAGCGCGGCCTTCGCCGTGGCCGTGGCCGCGGCGGCGTTCTGCCTCGCCCTCGCCCTCGTCACCCCCGTGCCCGCCGCCCGCGGGTACGCCGCCGAACCCGTCGGCCCGGGGGCCGGGCCGGGGGCCGGGCCGGGCGGCCGGCCGGCGCCGGACCCCGCCTACGCGGGCCGCTGAAGCACCACCAGGCACCGTCCCGTCAGCGCCACCCGGTCGCCGGCCGCGTACTGCGGCCCGGTTCCGGGTGGCAGTACGTCCGCCCGGGCGGTGTCGACCACCAGCCGCCACTGCGCGCCGTGCCCGGGCGGCACGGTGAACTCCTGCGGGTCCGCACCGGCGTTGAACATCAGCAGGAACGAGTCGTCGGTGATCCGTTCGCCCCGGCTGCCCGGCTCGGAGATCGCCTCCCCGTTGAGGAACACGGTCAGCGCCCGGGCGTGCTGCGCCTGCCAGTCACGCGCCCGCATCTCCTCCCCGTGCGGGGTGAACCAGGCGATGTCGGAGAGCTCGTCGTGCGTGCCCTCCACGGGCCGGCCGTGGAAGAAGCGGCGCCGCCGGAAGACCGGGTGGTCGCGGCGCAGCCACACCATCCGGCGGGTGAACTCCAGCAGCGAAGGGGCCGGTTTGCCGGGCTCCGGCCAGGCCACCCAGGACAGTTCGTTGTCCTGGCAGTAGGCGTTGTTGTTGCCGCCCTGGGTGCGGCCGAACTCGTCGCCGTGGCTGAGCATCGGCACGCCCTGCGACAGCAGCAGGGTCGCGGTGAAGTTGCGCATCTGGCGCTCGCGCAGCGCCGTGATCTCCGGATCCTCCGTCGGGCCCTCCACCCCGCAGTTCCAGGACCGGTTGTGGCTCTCGCCGTCCCGGTTGCCCTCGCGGTTGGCCTCGTTGTGCTTCTCGTCGTACGAGACGAGGTCGTTCAGGGTGAACCCGTCGTGGCAGGTCGTGAAGTTGATGGAGGCCAGCGGGCGCCGCCCGTCGTCCTGGTACAGGTCCGAGGACCCGGTCAGCCGCCCCGCGAACTCCGCCAGGGTGCGCGGCTGCCCCCGCCACAGGTCCCGCACGGTGTCGCGGTACTTGCCGTTCCACTCCGTCCACAGCGGCGGGAAGTTGCCCACCTGGTAGCCGCCCTCGCCGAGGTCCCACGGCTCCGCGATCAGCTTCACCTGGCTGACCACCGGGTCCTGCTGGACGAGGTCGAAGAACGACGACAGCCGGTCTACCTCGTGGAACTGCCGGGCCAGCGTCGCCGCGAGATCGAAGCGGAAGCCGTCCACGTGCATCTCGGTGACCCAGTAGCGCAGCGAGTCCATGATCAGCTGGAGTACGTGCGGGGACCGCATCAGCAGCGAGTTCCCGGTGCCCGTGGTGTCCATGTAGTGCCGCGGATCGTCCGACAGCCGGTAGTACGAGGCGTTGTCGAGCCCGCGGAAGGACAGCGTCGGGCCCAGGTGGTTGCCTTCGGCGGTGTGGTTGTAGACCACGTCGAGGATCACCTCGATCCCGGCCTCGTGCAGGGCCCGCACGGCGGACTTGAACTCCAGCACCTGCTGGCCGCGGTCGCCCGAGGCGTAGCCGTTGTGCGGGGCGAAGAAACCGATCGTGTTGTAGCCCCAGTAGTTGCTCAGCCCGTCGTTGACCAGCCGGTGGTCGTTGACGAACTGGTGCACCGGCATCAGCTCCAGAGCCGTGACCCCGAGCTTGGCGAGGTGGCCGATGACCGCCGGGTGCGCGAGCGCACCGTAGGTGCCGCGCAGTTCCTCGGGCAGGTCGGGGTGGCGCATGGTCAGGCCCTTGACGTGGGCCTCGTACAGCACGGTGTGGTGGTACTCGTGGCGCGGCGGACGGTCGTTGGCCCAGTCGAAGTACGGGTTCACCACCACCGAGCTCATCGTGTGCGGGGCCGAGTCCAGGTCGTTGCGGGAGTCGGGCCGGCCGAAGTGGTAGCCGTACACCGCCTCGTTCCAGTTCACCCGGCCGCTGATCGCCCGCGCGTACGGGTCCAGCAGCAGTTTCGCCGCGTTGCAGCGCCGGCCGCGCTCGGGCTCGTAGGGGCCGTGCACGCGGAAGCCGTAGCGCTGGCCCGGCATGATCCCCGGCAGGTACGCGTGGCGCACGAAGGCGTCCGTCTCGCGCAGCTCGACGGCGGTCTCCGACCCGTCGTCGTGGAGGAGGCACAGCTCGATGCGCCGGGCGGCCTCGGAGTAGACCGCGAAGTTCGTTCCGGCGCCGTCGTACGTGGCGCCGAGGGGATACGCCTGTCCTGGCCAGACCTGCATAGACAACGACTCTTCCCTCGGTGTCGAAAGACGTCCCGGATGATCCGGCGTGGACCGCGTCACTGGCAGATCTTCCCCGAAAGAGGGTCCTCACGCGCGGACTTGGGAGTGGTCCTACCGGGTGACCCGCAGAGCTGATAGGCGGGTCAGCGGACTGTCCTTGCATCCGATAATGGGTCGACGGACGGTCTCCGTAAGCCTCATCGGGCTGCACCGGGCCGCGCGCGCGGGATACCCTTCCGTGATCACTGGAGACGGGCGTCCAGACGCAGAAGGCGGTGCACGGGTGAGCTCGGGAGGTCTGGAGCTGCCCCCTGGTGACAGCAGTCACGAGGGTGGCCCGGCGGACGCCCCAGGAGGTGTCCCCGGCGGGGCGCCGACGGGGATCCCGGCAGGGACGGTCTCCCTGGCGGGCGGGCCGGCGGAGGCCGGGAGCGCGGGGGCCGGCGCCGAGCTGGACTGGGGCGCGGAGGCCTGGAGCGAGGTCCGTACGCGGGCGCAGCGGGCCGGCCGGGCGTACATCTGGCTCAACCTGATCGAACAGCGGCTGCGGTCGGTGGTCGGCGCGGTGCTGCGGCCGATCTACGAACCGGTGCACGGCGGGGACGACTGGGTCGTCGCGGCCGCCGGTCCCGCCGGGCAGGAGTGGGTGCAGCGGGCGGTGGCCGTGCGCGAGGTCAGCCGGCGCAAGGGCTACCTGCTCGACTCCGCCGACGACAACGTGCTGAGCTTCCTGACCCTGCCGCAGCTGCGCGAGCTGATGGTCCAGCACTGGCCGTGCTTCGAGCCGTACTTCGACGACCGGCGCGAGATCGAGCTGGCCCTGGACGAGCTGGAGGTCACCCGCAACGTAGTCTCCCGCAACCGGGCGCTGTCGCGGCCCGTGCTGGAGCAGGCGGAGCGGGCCTCGGCGCGGCTGCTGGAGGTGCTGGGCGGCGGCTCCGGCGGCCCCGCCGCGGACCGGCTGCCGATCGACGCCGTCGAGGACCTGGTGGGGGACCGCTACGCGGACGTCGTCTCGGTCCACCCGGACCGGGTGCGGCTCCAGCGCAACCTGCCGGCGGAGGACCTCTTCGGGGGCGCGCGGCGCCTCGACGCCATCGGGATAGGTCTCAACCTGCTCGTGCAGAACTTCTCCGGGCGAAGACTCGTCCGGCTGACCGAGGCGGGCTGCCGGGTGCGGCTGCTGTTCCTGAATCCGGCGAGCAGCGCGGTCAAACGCCGGGAGCGGGAGCTGGGGCTGCGCAAGGGCGAGCTGAGCCGCTCGGTGGAGATGAACATCCTGCACGTGCGACGGGTCCGGGCGGGGCTGCGGGACCCCTCGCGCTTCGAGATCCACGTCTTCGACGAGACGCCCCGTTTCACCGCCTACCTGGTGGAGGGGCAGTCCTCGGGGATAGCGGTGGTCCAGTCGTACCTGAGGCGGGCGCGGGGGATGGAGTCGCCGGTGCTGGTGCTGCGGGGCGGCGGGCGGGGGGTGCCCAGGGATGCGGACCACGGGCTGTTCGCGACCTACCGGGAGGAGTTCGAGTCGATGTGGGAGGACTCCCGCCCGGTGTCCTGAGCCTCCCGGGAGGGGGCGTCGCCTGGCTTGTCAGTGGCCCGTGGCAGGCTGAAACCCGTTGACCGAAGCTGTACGGGGGAAGGACACGGGGTGGAGGACCAGCGCGGTACGAGGGACCGGCACGGCCGGGTGCCGATCGGACGCGAGGTGCGCGCCGGCGCGGCGCACGGGCGGTGCGGCCGGCCGGCGGACCGGGGGACTCCGGTCCTGCAGGGGGCTCCGGCGGCCCCGGCGGCCCCGGCCGGAACGAGGGCCGCGCGATGAGCTGGATCAGTGGGCCGTTGGTGGCCTTCGACCTGGAGACCACGGGCACCGACGTGGAGACCGACCGCATCGTGACGGCGGCGGTCGTGCGGCTGGATCCGGCCGGAGCCGTCGCGGCCGAGCGGACCTGGCTGCTGGATCCGGGGGTGGCCATACCGGAGCAGGCGTCGGCGATCCACGGGATCTCCACGCAGCACGCCCGCGAGCACGGGGCGCGGGCCGCTTCGGCCGTCGAGGAGATCGCGCAGGCGGTCGCCGAGGGGCTGCGGTCGGGGACGCCCCTGGTGGTGATGAACGCACGCTATGACCTGTCGCTGCTGGACCGCGAGTGCCGGCGCCACGGGGTCGCGTCGATCACCGAGCGGCTCGGTGGCGTGCCCGCGCCCGTCATCGATCCGCTGGTGATCGACAAGCACGTCGACAAGTACCGGAAGGGCAAGCGGGCCCTGCACGCGTTGTGCGCCCACTACGGCGTGTCGCTCGATGACGCGCACGATGCGAGGGCGGATGCCGTGGCCGCCGCCCGCGTGGTGCGCCGGATAGGGGAGAGGCACCAGCCCGTCGGCCTGATGTCCCTGGCGGACCTGCACGGCCTCCAGGTGCGTGCGGCGGCCGAGCAGTCGGCCTCGCTCCAGGCCTACCTGCGGCGCACCGCAGACCCGACGGCGGTCGTCGAGCCGGCCTGGCCCCTCATCCCCCGGAGCCGCTGACCCCGGAGCCGCTGACCCCGGAGCCGCTGACCTGCGGCGCTCGGCCCTCCCCGGGCGCGAGGGCCCGCAGTCGTGGAGGTTCGCGGGTCGGCGCCGTACCCGCCTTCGGCGGGACACCCTCTAGAACGGACGCCACCGCGTCCGCGGGTCGCCCTCCCTGAGCGAGGCCACGCGGCGGCGGAACTCGGCCCCGGCGGCGGCGTTGCCGGGCGCGTGCTGGGCGACCCAGGCGCAGCCGGCCGTCTCGCGGGCGCCGCGCAGGACCGCACAGCCCGCCCAGTCGCGGACGTCCCACCCGTACGCCGTCACGAAGGCCTCGTACTCCTCGGCGGGCATGCCGTACCGGTCGTGGGACAGGGCCATCACCACCAGGTCGTGTTCGCGCAGGTCGGCCGAGACGGTCTCCAGGTCGACCAGGACCGGGCCGTCCGGGCCCACGTGGACGTTGCGGGGCAGGGCGTCGCCGTGGACCGGGCCCGGCGTCAGGTGCGGGGTGAGCGCCGCCACCTGGTCCGCGTGGGCGTCGCGGCGGGCGCGCAGGTACGCGGCGTCGGCCGGGTCGATCGCGTCCCCCGCCAGCCGCAGCCAGCGCTCGACCCCGCCCAGCAGGTCCCGCGCCGGCAGGGCGAACGGCGGCTCCGGCAGCGCGTGGACGGCCCGCAGCAGCACCGCCAGGTCCTCGGGCCCAGCGGGCCGTACCGCGTCCGGGAGGCGGTGCCACAGGGTCAGCGGATGCCCCTCCACCAGCCGCGGCTTCGGCTCCGCCGCACGGACCGCCGGGATGCCGGCCGCGGCGAACCAGTCGGCCACCAGGAGTTCGCGCTCGGCACGCTCCAGCAGCGCGGCCTCCCGGCCCACCTTGACCACGAGAGCGCCGACCGCGAACACGGCGTTCTCGCCGAGGGCGAGCAGCGCGGGCTCCCGGCGCCCACCGCCGGTGAGGCCCGCAGCCGCCAGTACGTCCCTCGCCCGCGCTTCGTTCATGCTGCTGTTCTACCACCGCCCGGACGCGCCCGGACGCGCCCGGACGCGACGGGAGGCTCCGGTCAGAGGGGGTCGCCGAGGGGGCCGTACTCCGCCTCCAGGTTCTTCGCCCAGTGGGCGGCGAAGTCGGGCCGGGTACCGTCGGTGTCGGTGAACCCGTACTCCTCGTACAGGCCCCAAGTCGCCAGTGCCCGGCCTGATTTGTTCATGATCTGCGGGTCGGCCGCCAGCGCCGCGACCGCCCGGCCCAGGTACGCGGGGGACTCGGAGTGGGCGAAGTTCGGGTCCTGCGCCACGCCGCCGCGCCAGTCGGCCTCGGTGACGCCGAAGTGGTCGAGCACGGCCTCCGACCGCAGGAACCCGGGGGTGATCGCCACGGCGGCGACGCCGTGCGGCCTGAGCTCGGCGGACTGTGCGAACGCGAGGCGGATCACGGCGGACTTGGCCAGGTCGTAGAAGAACGTGCCGCGGTAGCGGGCGGTGTTGCCGTCGGTGACCTCGACCACCAGGCCGCTCCCGCGGGCGACCATGAGCGGCAGCGCGTACCGGCTGGTGATCACATGGGTCTCCACCGCCTGCCGCAGCAGCCGCAGCCCGGTCTCCAGGTCCTGCTCCCACAAGGGGCGTTCCCAGTCGGTCAACGGGTCACCTCCCCACACCGAGTTGACCAGGACGTCGAGCCGCCCGTCCTGGTCGGCGGCGATCCGCTCGACGAGGGCCCGTACCTCCTCGGGACGGCTGTGGTCGGTCCGTACCGGGATGCCCAGGCCACCCGCGGCCGTGACCCTGCCCGCCGTGTCCTCGATCGTCTCCGGACGGTCCAGGTCCGAGCGTCCGGCGGCGCCGCTGCTGCGCCCCGTGACGTACACGGTCGCGCCGGCCGAGCCCAGCTCGACGGCGATGCCCCGGCCGCCGCCGCGGGTGCCGCCGGCGACCAGGGCCACCTTTCCGGAGAGCGGGCGTGGGTCGGTGGTCATGATTCCTCCGGTTCGTGGCCGTGCCGTGGCGGGAGATGGGGGTGCAGCACGGCGTCGAGTTCCCGCCGCATCCGCTGGGCCAGGGTGCCGCCGCGTTCGACGGCCCAGGTCAGGCCCGCCCCGGCGGTGATCGCCTGCACGGTGCCGGCCAGGGCCGCGACGTCCGTTCCGGCGCGGAGTTCGCCCGCGTCGACGGCCTCCGCCAGCAGGTCACCGATTGCCCGCCGCTGGGCGTGGTGAACGGCCAGGGCGCGTTCGTACAGCTGCGGATCGGTCAGGTCCGTGCACAGGAAGGCCAGGTGGTGGGCGAAGCTCTCCGGCGTGTCCATCCCGGCGAAGGCCTGCGACGTCAGCGCCGCCAGGGCGTCGAGCGCGCTCGCGTGCGCCCCGCGGGCGCGGGCGGCCAGTTCGCCGGCCTCCTCGGCGGACCGGTCGGCGAGCGCCAGCAGCAGGCCGTGCTTGGACCCGAACCGCTGGACGAGGGTGCCGGGCACCAGACCGACCTCGCGGGCCACGGCGGCCAGGGTGAGCCCCGTCGGCCCCAACCGGCCCATGACCCGCACGGTCGCGCGCAGGATCACCTCGTCCTCGATCCCCCGTGGGCGTCCCACGGCCACCCGCCTTCCTCGTCCGGCAGTTAATAAATGACTGTTCATTCATTAAAGCCCGAGCCTTCTCCGGCGGCAAGTCCCGCCGCCCGACCGCGGGCGGGTGGTGGCTTCCCGTCGACGGCCCGATGCTGGAGTGGTGGGCGCCGAACGCGACGGACGCGCAGGCCGCGGCCCCGGTACGGTGGCGCGGCGCGCGATCCGCACCACCCTCGCCGCATGCGGCAGCTTCTACCTGTTCCTCTACGGGCTGGACCAGCCCGTGGCGGCCACGTACGCCCTCTTCGGCGTCGTGTCGATGGCGGCGCTCTCCCATATCCCCGGGACCGGGCGCCAGCGGGCGGCCGTCATGGTCCGGACGGCGCCCGCGGTCTGGCTGCTGGTGACGGCCGGCACCTTTCTCGCGGTACGGACGTGGACCGCGGTGGCCGGCATGCTGCTGATCGGCTTCGTGCTGGCCTTCGTGGCGGCGGCCGGCCCCCGCGCCGCCGGGGCGACCCCCGGGCTGCAACTGCTCTACATCATGCCCAGCTTCCCGCCCTACGCGCCGGACACCCTCGGGCAGAGGCTGCTGGGCGTGACCCTCGGACTCGTCCTGCTGGTCCTCGCCGAGCTCTTCGTGCTGCCCGAACCGCGCGGCCCCACCTACCGGCAGCGGGTCGCCGAGGCGGGCAGGGTCGCCGTGCGCTGCGCGGACGAGCTGGGGCGGGCGCCGTACGCCCTGTCCGCCGCCACCGTGGCGGCCGTCCGCGCGGTCGGCGAGTCGCTGCGCCCGCTGCGGATCGACGAGGCCGACCGCCCCGCCGGGCCGGGCCTGCGCGACCGGGCCCTCGCCCACGCGGGTCTGGCCGTGCGTACGCTCCTCGGCCGCATGCTGCACCTGCCGCCACCGCCCCCGGGCAAGGCCCCGTTGAAGCCCGGGGCCGACCTGCTGGACGCGGTCGGCAGGGCCGCCGCCGAGACGGCCGCCCTGCTGTCGGGCACCGGCCGCACGAACGACGAGGCACGCACGAACGACGAGGCCCGCACGCTGCGGCGGCTGCGCGAGGAGGCCGGGGACCGCGCCGAACACGAGCGGCAGGGCCTGACGGCCGCCCGCGGCCGACGCCGGGCGGCGCTGCTGGAGGTCGCGGACGCCGCGGTGGCGTTCACCGAGGCATCGGACCTGGCGGTACGGGGGCGGCGCGCACGGATCCCCGGCGGGGTCGACTCCGTCCGCTTCTGGTACGCCGGCCGGGGTGCGCCGCTGTTGTGGTGGCACCGGCTGTGGGCCCATGCCGGGCCGCGGTCGGTGTACTTCCAGAACGCCGTCCGCATCGCCCTCGCGCTCGGCGCCGCCCGGACCGTCGCGGGCGTGGAATCGCTGCCGCACGGCTTCTGGGCGATGCTGGCCGTCCTCAGCCTGACCAGGACCACGGCCGCGCAGACCCGGGCGACGGTGCGACTGGCGCTCGCGGGCACGCTGCTCGGGGCGCTCCTGGCCGCGGGCGTACTGACCCTGGTCGGCGGGCGGACCACCGTCTACGCCGTCGTCCTGCCGGTCGTCATGGTCGTCGCGTTCCGGGTCGGGCCGGTGCGGGGCGTGGGCTGGGCCCAGGGGATGTTCACCCTCGTCGTGTCCTTCGTCTTCGCGCAGCTGGCGCCGGTGACCTGGCGGCTGGCCGAGGTGCGGATCATGGACGTGATCATCGGCAGCCTGATCGGCGTCGTCTTCGGACTGCTCGCCTGGCCGCGGGGGGCCCAGGCAGAACTGCACCGGGCCGTCGCGGAGCTGCTGGAGCGGGAGGCCGAGACGGTCGAGCGCACCACGGCCGCCGTGGTGGCGGGTGTCCCGGGGGCCACGCCCGACGACCGTGCGCTCCGGCGCGCGCTGTCCCTGGCGGAGAGCGCGTACGCCCAGCGCCAGGGCGAGCCGAGGGCGCCGGCACAGGGGGCGCCGGACTGGCAGGCGGCCATGATGACGGGCCATCACGTGCTGTGGGGTTCGCGCCGGCTGCTCGCCCGCTCCGGGCCCGTCCTCGACCCGGTGCACAGGGACCGGCTCGGCGGCCGGACCTCCGAACTCGTGGCCGCGATGTACGCCGCGGCCCGCCGCGCCCGGTCCGAGCCGCCCGAGGCCACCGCCGGATGGCTCCCCGCGCGCGCCGCCGACGCCCCGGCCCCGGTGCCCCCCGGGCAGCCGCCCGCCGGACCGCCGCCCCCGGCTGCCGGGCAGTCCCCGGCGGCCGGGGCGCGGGGTGACTGGCCGTACGCCGATACGCCCGAGAGCGTGGCGCCCTCGCGGTATTTCGGGGCGCTCGCCTGGCTCGAATCACTCGCCGTCGACGTCGAGCGCGTCCTGGAGCCGTGCCGCGCCCCGTCCGGCGAGGGAGAAGAGCCCCGAACATAGTTGCACGAGACGTCTCGTCTCGTTAAGGTCGGTGCATGACCTCAGCGAAGCCCGCCCACATCGCCATGTTCTCCATCGCCGCCCACGGGCACGTGAACCCGAGCATCGAGGTGATCCGGGAGCTCGTCGCCCGCGGCCACCGCGTCAGCTACGCCATCCCCGCCGCCTTCGCCGACAAGGTCGCCGAGACCGGTGCCACGCCCGTGACCTACACCTCCGTCCTCCCCACCGACGACGACCCGGAGGCCTGGGGCACCGAACTCATCGACAACCTGGAGCCCTTCCTGAACGACGCCGTCCAGGCCCTCCCGCAGCTCGCCGCAGCCTTCGAGGGCGACGAACCGGACCTCGTCATCCACGACATCACCTCCTACCCGGCGCCCGTGCTCGCCCACCGCTGGGGCGTCCCCGCCGTCTCGCTCTCCCCGAACCTCGTCGCCTGGGAGGGGTACGAACAGGAGGTGGCCGAGCCGATGTTCGCCGGGCTGAAGGCCTCCGAGCGCGGGCAGGCGTACTACGCGAAGTTCGCGGCATGGCTCACCGAGAACGGCCTCGGCGACCAGGTCGACCGCTTCCAGAGCCGGCCCCGCCGAAGCCTCGTCCTGATCCCCAAGGCCCTGCAGCCCCACGCCGACCGCGTCGACCAGGCCGTCCACACCTTCGTCGGAGCCTGCCAGGGCGACCGCAGCGCCACCCAGGGCACTGGAGCCGGCCCGCGACCGCCCACGGCAAGAAGGTCGTCCTCGTCTCGCTCGGCTCGGCCTTCACCAAACAGCCCGCCTTCTACCGCGCCTGCATGGACGCCTTCGCGGACCTTCCCGACTGGCACGTCGTCCTGCAGATCGGCAGGTTCACCGACGAGGCCGACCTCGGCGAGGTCCCCGCCAACGCCGAGGTCCACCGCTGGGTCCCCCAGCTGGACATCCTGCGCCAGGCCGACGCCTTCATCACCCACGCGGGCGCCGGCGGCAGTCAGGAGGGCCTCGCCACCGCCACCCCGATGGTCGCCGTCCCCCAGGCCGTCGACCAGTTCGGCAACGCCGACATGCTGGCCGCCCTGGGCGTCGCCCGGCACGTCCCCATGGCCGACGCGGACGCGATCACCCTCCGCGAGGCGGTCCTCGCCCTCGTCGCCGACCCCGCCGTCGCCGCCCGCGCCGAGGAGATCCGCGCCGCGATGGCCACCGAGGGCGGCACGCACCAGGCGGCCGACCTCATCGAGGCCGAACTGTCATAGGCACCCCCTAAGGTGCCCCCATGACGAAGAAGGCCACGGTGACGACCATGTACGCGGCGCTGCTGCGCGGCATCAATGTCGGCGGCAGCAGGAAGGTCCCGATGGCGGAACTGCGCACGGTCCTGGAAGGACTCGGGCACGGGGACGTGGCAACGTACCTGCAGAGCGGGAACGCCGTGTTCAGCAGCGCGCGGACCGACCCGGCGGCACTCGCCCGGGAGCTGGAGGCGGCCATCGAGGCCCACTTCGGCTTCCGGGTCGCGTGCCTGGTGAGGGACGGCGCCTACCTGCGCGCCGTCGCGGAGGCCTGCCCCTTCCCGGCCGCGGAGCTGGAGGGCAGGCAGCTCCACGCCACCTTCTTCTCCGAACAGCCCGGCCCGGAGCGCTTCGCCGCGCTCGACGGCGCCGCGTTCCTCCCCGAGGAGTACCGGCTCGGCGACCGCGTCCTCTACCTCTACGCCCCCGCCGGGCTCGGCCGCTCCAAGCTGGCCGAAGCGCTCGCCAGGCCCGCCGTCGTCAAGGGCATCGACGTGACCACCCGCAACTGGAACACCGTCGCCAAGCTCGTGGAGCTGACCGGCCCCTGACCCGGTGTCTACGCCTCCGGGACCGGGGTCGCCTGGTGGTAGTACATCCGCCACCCGGACCCGTCGTCCGAACTCCGCCAGATCGAACTCCGGCGCGCCCGCCGCCCGCCGATCACGGTCTCGTACGTGAGGTGCACCACGCCCGGGGCCAGCTCGACGCCCGTCATGCCGGCGGGCTCGTACCGCGGCCCGTCCTCGGCGCCGCCCTCCATCTCCGGCAGCGCCGCCAGCATCGCCTGCCGGTCCCACCTGCGGCCCGAGGCACCGACCTCGACGAAGTCCGGATCGAGGAGCCGGTCCGTCAGGACCCTCGACATCCGCACACCCGGACTCATCAACCGCAACTCGCCCGCGACCGCCTCGGCCACGGCCCCTCCGTCCCCGTCCATGCGATCATCATGCCCCGGGCGGACGCGGCGGCGCTGACCGCCCCCGCGGGCGACGCGGGCGACGGGGTGTGCCAGGCTCCTCGGCATGCGGTACATCATCATCGGCGCGGGCGCCGTGGGCGCCACCATCGGCGGACGGCTCGCGGAGGCGGGCGGCGAGGTCGTCCTCGCCGCGCGCGGCGCGCACGCGGAGGCCCTGCGGGCCGGGGGACTGCGGCTCACGACGGCCGACGGCAGCCGGGTGCACCGGCTCGACGTGGTCACCGGACCGCACGAGCTGGGCGAACTGCGCCCGGACGACGTGCTGTTGCTGGCCGTGAAGACCCAGGACGCCATCGCGGCGCTCGACACCTGGGGGGACGCGGAGGTCGCGGGCGGCGGCACGGCCGCGCAGCGGCTCCCGGTGCTCTGCGCGCAGAACGGCGTGGAGAGCGAGCGACTGGCCCTACGCCGCTTCGCGCGCGTGTACGGGGTGTGCGTCTGGCTGCCCGCCACCTTCCTGGAGCCCGGTGTGGTCTCGGCGCTGTGCACCCCCCTGACCGGCATCCTGCACCTGGGCCGGGCCGCGGGCGGCACGGACGCCCTCGCCCGGACCGTTGCCGCGGACCTGACGCAGGCGGGCTTCGAGGCCCCGCTGGTCGAGGACGTCATGCGGTGGAAGTACGCGAAACTGCTGGGCAACCTGGGCAACGCGATCCAGGCGACCACCGGACCGGAACCCGACCCCGCGAAGGCGGCACTGCTGCTGCGTGCCGTCCGAGAGGCGAAGGCCGCCTTCGGGGCGGCCGGCATCGCGTACGCCTCGGACGCGGAGCAGTCGCAGGCCCGCGACGGGAAGGTCGAGCAGCCGCCGGGCGTACGGGGCGGCTCTTCCTGGCAGAGCCTGGCCCGCGGGACGGGCTCGGTGGAGGCGGACTACCTCAACGGGGAGGTCTCCCTGCTGGGCCGGCTGCACGGGGTGCCCACCCCGGTCAACGACGTCCTGCGGCACGCGGCGAACATCTTCGCCCGCGAGGGTCTGCCGCCGGGCGCCATGTCCGTCGCGGACCTGACGGCCCTGGCCGACGAGGCCGCCGCCCGCGCGTGACCGCCCGCGTGGGCCCCCGCACGTGACCGCCCGCACGTGACCGCCCGTGCGTGACCGCCCGCACGTGACCGCCCGTGCATGACCCCACGCGCGTGACCGGCGGCGGAGGTTCTCAGGCCGTCACGCCGTGAGGGCCGGGAGCCGGGCGGGTGCCGCCGCGGCCGCGTCGTAGCGGCGCAACAGCAGGAGGGCCAGTTCCGGTGCGGCGCCCAGGACGTCGGCCACCACATCGGCCCCCGCCGCCCCGGCGCCGGCCGCGATGCGGTCCGGGAGCCGGCCGGGGGCGATGACGTACGGGGCCACCGCGACCCGGGCGAAGCCCTCGGCGCGCAGGGCCCGTACGGCGTCCTCCGTACGGGGCAGAGTGGCGGAGGCGAACGCAGGCCGCACGGCGCACCAACCGGTGTGCCGCCACTCCCGCGCGATTTCAGCGATCACTGCGATCGCCTCCGGGTCCGTGGAGCCGGCGGACGCGAGCACCACCGCGGTGGTGGCGCGGTCCGCCGGCGTGATGCCGGCTTCGCACAGCCGGCGTTCGAGTGCCTCGACGAGCAGCGGGGACGGGCCGAGGACGTCCGCCACCGAGACCGCCAGGCCCGGCAGACGGGTCAGCGCCTCCGACAGCGCCGCCGGGACGTCGGCCTTCGCGTGGAAGGCGCGGGTCAGCAGCAGCGGCAGGGCCACCACCTCGCGGACACCGTCGGCGTGCAGCGCCGCCAGCACCTGCTCGACCCGCGGGGCGTTGAAGTCCAGGAAGGCCGTCTCCACCCGCAGTCCGGGCCGCAGCGTCCGCACGCGCCGGGTGAGGGCGTGCACGGTCGCGGCGTGCCGCGGATCACGGCTGCCGTGGGCGATGACCAGCAGTACGGGCGCCATGCCGATCAGCTCCTCGCCAGGAGGCCGCGGCTGCGCAGGACGTGGCGTTCGAGGGGGCTGAAGATGAGGAGGTCGATGGCGATGCCGACGACGAGGATGAGGATGATGGCGAGGAAGACGCCGGGGAGGTCGATGTTGTTACGGCCGTTCTCCAGGAGCTGGCCGAGGCCGAGGCCGAGGTCGGGGGAGGAGGCGATGATCTCGGCGGCCATGAGGGAGCGCCAGGAGAAGGCCCAGCCCTGTTTGAGGCCGGCGATGTAGCCGGGGAGTGCGGCGGGCATGACGATGTGGCGGGCGCCGCGCAGGCCGGTGGCGCCGAGGGTGCGGCCGGCGCGCAGGAACAGGGGTGGGACCTGGTCGATGCCGGAGACGAGGCCGTTGGCGATGGAGGGGACGGCGCCGAGCAGGATGACGGTGAACATCATGGCGTCGTTGAGACCGAACCAGAGCACGGCGGGCGGCACCCAGGCGACCGAGGGCAGGGACTGCAGGCCCTGGAGGATGGGGCCGATGGCGGCGCGGACGAACTTCACGCGGGCCACGAGGAGGCCGAGGGGGGTGCCGATGGCCAGGGCGAGGAGGAAGCCGAGCAGGCCGCGGGAGACGGAGGTCCAGATGACCTCCAGCAGGGTTCCCTTGAGCCACATGTCGGACAGGCTGTCCCCCACGGCGGAGAGCGGGGGCAGTTTCGTCTCGTCGGCGATCTTCAGGGAGACCAGGACCTGCCAGAGGGCGAGGACCAGCGCGACGGCCAGGAACGGGGGGAGGACCTTCTTGACGAGGACCTCGCGCACGGGGGTGCGGTGGGTCTCGACGGCGTCGAGGGCGTCGAGGCCGGCCTCGAGGTGTGCGAGGTCGTCCGTTGTCGCCTTCGTTTCAGTGCTGGCCATGGCGGCGGATCTCCCCACGCAGGTGTTCGGTGATCTCAAGGGACAGTTCCGCGACGTCCGGGTCCTCGATGCGACGCGGCTGGTCGATGTCCACGGTCCATTGCCTGGCGACCCGGCCGGGGCGGGAGGAGAGCAGGACCACGCGCTGGGCGAGGCGGACGGCCTCGCGGACGTTGTGGGTGACGAAGAGGACGGACAGGCCGGTCTCGGCCCAGATGCGGGTGAGTTCGCCGTGCAGGACGTCGCGGGTGATGGCGTCGAGTGCGGCGAAGGGCTCGTCCATCAGCAGCAGGCGGCTGTCCTGGGCGAGGGCCCGGGCGAGGGCGACGCGCTGGCGCATGCCGCCGGAGAGTTCGTGGACGCGCTTGTTGTGGGAGCCCGCGAGGCGGACGAGTTCCAGCAGGCGTTCGGCTTCGGGCTTGCGGTCGGCTTTGGCGACGCCGCGCAGCCGCAGGGCGAGTTCGATGTTCTTGCCGGCGGTCAGCCAGGGGAAGAGGGCGTGTTCCTGGAACATCAGGGCGGGGCGGCCGCCGGGGGTGTCGATGGTTCCGGCGGTCGGCCTGTCGAGTCCGGCGACGAGGTTGAGCAGGGTGGACTTTCCGCAGCCGGAGGCGCCCAGGATGGTGACGAACTCTCCGGGAGCGACATCGAGGCTGATGTCGTCCAGGACGAGCTGCGTTCCGGCCGGGCCGGAGAAGGACTTCGAGACGTGCTCGATGCGCGCGGCATGAGCCGCCGTGTCGACGGCGCCCTCGGCAGCCTTGGCGAGCGTCGTGGCCATGGTCGTCACCTCCTGGGATTGCTGGATACGGGTTACTTGGCGCCGAGGCCGGCGTCGGAGACCTCGGGCTTGCCCGCGGCCTTGAGGACCTTGTTCAGGAGCGTCAGGTCGTAGATGCCGGCCAGGTCGGGCTGCTCGATGAGCCCGGCCTTCACGGCGTGGCCGGCCTGGGCTTCGAGGGTGGGGGCCAGCGGGTCGTCGGTGACGAGGATGCTCTGCCAGGCGGGGTCGATGACCTTCGCGTCCAGGGGCTTGCCGCCCTCGGCGGCGAGCCTGGCGTTGGCGGAGGCCTTGGCCTCGTCCGGGTTGGCGTGGATCCACTCGTTGGTCTTCACGGTGCCGCGCAGTACGGCCTCGACGACGTCCGGGTGCGCCTTGAGGAACTTCTGCGACACGATGACGTTCGTGATCACGAACTTCTTCCCGGGCCACAGCGTGGTCTCGTCGAGGAGGACCGAGCCTCCGTCGGTGACGAGTTTGGAGGCCGTGGGTTCCGGCACCCAGGCGCCGTCGACGGAGCCCTGCCGGAAGGCGTCGGGGATGACCTTGTTGTCGGTGCGGACCACGAGGACGTCGCCCTTGCCGGATTCGGGGTCGACCCTCCAGCCCTTCTCCGAGATCCAGTTCAGGAACGCGACGTCCTGGGTGTTCCCCTTCTGCGGGGTGGCGATCTTCTTGCCCCTGAGGTCGTCCAGGGTCTTGATCCGGTCCGGGTTCACCACGAGCTTCACGCCGCCCGAGGCGGAGCCGGAGATGATCCGCAGGTTGGAGCCCTTGGACTTCACATAGCCGTTGACCGTCGGCGAGGCGCCGATGAAACCGATGTCGAGAGAACCGCCGTTGAGGGCCTCGATCGCGGACGGACCGGCGTTGAAGGACTGCGGCCTGATCTTCGTGCCGCCGAGTTCCCGCTGGATCAGGCCCTCCTGCAGGCCGACCAGCGCGGTGGCGTGCGTCAGGTTCGGGAAGTAGCCGATCCGGACCTCCGAAGCGGACAGCCTCTTGCCGCCCGCGGCCGTCACGTTCGCCCTCCCGCCCGTTCCCTCCTGCGCCTGGGAGCCGTAGCCGCAGGAAGCGAGCGCGCCGATCAGCAGCGGCAGGGCCGCGGCGGCGGCGAGGCCGCGGCGCAGGGACGTACGGAGGGTACGGGTGTCAGGCACGGGAGGACTTCCTCTCACCGCGCCGTCGTTCTACGGCGCGGGTCTTCTTCTGTGGATCGGGGGCGGGAGCGGCTCGTGGAGGGTGGTCATCGCGCACATCGCGATACCCCTCCCTGACCGCTGCCGAGGGCGCCGCTGCCCACACGGCCGCCCTCCTTCGCGAAGGTCGAGTACGGATCGGCGAACATGATCTAGAAGTCCCACCCGTCGTCGTCCGGCTGGACCGCGGTGCCGGCGGGCTCGGCCTTGGAGGCGAAGGACTCGCCCGCCATGCCCGCCGCCAGGGTGGTCCCGTCGGCGGGGTCGATCAGTAGGAAGGACCCGGTGCGGCGGGAGTCGGCGTACGCGTCGAGCGCGAGCGGCTCGGCGGTACGGACGACCACGAGGCCGATGTCGTTGGCGACCAGCTGCCCGGGCTCCGGGTGCTGGGACAGGTCGTCCAGGGTCAGCCGGGAGGGGATCTCCTTGACGATCGCCTTGACCGTGCGGGTCGTGTGCTTGATCAGCACCCGGGCGCCCACGGACAGGGGCTGGTCCGCCACGTGGCAGACCGTCGCCACGACGTCCTGCGTGGTGGCCGGGGCGGTCGCGGACGGCGCGATCAGGTCGCCGCGCGAGATGTCGATGTCGTCCTTCAGACGTACCGTCACCGACTGCGGCGCCCAGGCGATGTCCACCGACTCGCCCAGCGCGTCGATGCCCTCGACGACCGAGGTGCGGCCCGACGGCAGGACCGTGACGGCCTCGCCGACGCGCAGCACACCGGAGGCGATCTGGCCCGCGTAGCCGCGGTAGTCGGGGTGCTCCGCCGACTGCGGGCGGATCACGTACTGCACCGGGAACCGTGCCGGGCAGGCCGTGAGGTCGTGGCTGACCGGGACCGTCTCCAGGTGCTCCAGCACCGTCGGGCCGCCGTACCAGTTCATGTTCGCCGACGGCTCCACGACGTTGTCGCCGGCCAGGGCGGAGATCGGGATCGCGGTGATCTCCGGGACGCCCAGATCGGAGGCGTACGCGGTGAACTCCTGCGCGATCGCGGCGAAGACCGACTCCTGGTAGCCGACGAGGTCCATCTTGTTCACGGCGAGGACCACGTGCGGGACGCGCAGCAGGGCCGCGACGGCCGCGTGCCGGCGGGTCTGCTCGATCACGCCGTTGCGGGCGTCGACCAGGACCACGGCCAGGTCGGCGGTGGAGGCACCGGTCACCATGTTCCGCGTGTACTGCACGTGCCCGGGGGTGTCCGCGAGGATGAACCGGCGGCGCGCGGTGGCGAAGTAGCGGTACGCGACGTCGATGGTGATGCCCTGCTCCCGCTCGGCCCGCAGGCCGTCGGTGAGCAGCGCGAGGTCGGGGGCCTCCTGGCCGCGCTGGGCGGAGACGGCCTCGACGGCCTCCATCTGGTCGGTCAGGACCGACTTGGAGTCGTGCAGCAGCCGGCCCACCAGGGTGGACTTGCCGTCGTCGACGGAACCGGCGGTCGCGAAGCGCAGCAGGGTGGTCGCCGCGAGGTCGGCCAGGTCGGCGGCCTGATCGGTGGTGCTGGTCATGTCTAGAAGTACCCTTCGCGCTTGCGGTCTTCCATCGCGGCCTCGGACATCTTGTCGTCGGCGCGGGTCGCGCCCCGCTCGGTGAGGCGGGAGACGGCGATCTCGGCGATCACGGCGTCGAGCGTGACGGCCTCGGAATCGACGGCGCCGGTGCAGGACATGTCACCGACGGTGCGGTAGCGGACGAGCCGCTTCTCGGGCGTCTCGCCCTCCCTGGGACCGCCCCACTCGCCGGCCGTCAGCCACATGCCGTTGCGCTTGAAGACCTCGCGCTCGTGGGCGAAGTAGATCTCCGGCAGCTCGATGCCCTCGCGGGCGATGTACTGCCACACGTCCAGCTCGGTCCAGTTGGACAGCGGGAAGACGCGCACGTGCTCGCCGGGGGCGTGCCGGCCGTTGTAGAGCTGCCACAGCTCGGGGCGCTGGCGGCGGGGGTCCCACTGGGAGAACTCGTCGCGCAGGGAGAACACCCGCTCCTTGGCGCGGGCCTTCTCCTCGTCGCGGCGGCCGCCGCCGAAGACGGCGTCGAACTTCAGGCTCTGGATCGCCTCCGTCAGCGGGACGGTCTGCAGCGGGTTGCGGGTCCCGTCCGGGCGCTCGCGCAGCGTGCCCGCGTCGATGTAGTCCTGGACGGACGCCACGTGCAGGCGCAGCCCGTGCCGGGCGACGGTGCGGTCGCGGTACTCCAGCACCTCGGGGAAGTTGTGGCCCGTGTCGACGTGCAGCAGCGCGAAGGGCACCGGCGCCGGCGCGAACGCCTTGAGCGCCAGGTGCAGCATGACGATGGAGTCCTTGCCGCCGGAGAACAGGATCACCGGCTTCTCGAACTCGCCCGCCACCTCACGGAAGATGTGCACGGCCTCGGACTCCAGGGCGTCGAGGTGCGACAGCGCGTAGGGCGCGTCGGTCTCCTCGTGGACGTGTGCGACGGTCGTCGTCATGCCAGACCCCTCTCGGTGAGCAGCGCGTGCAGGGCCGAGGCCGACTCCTGCACGGTCTGCGTGTGCGACTCGATACGGAGGTCCGGGGACTCCGGCGCCTCGTACGGGTCGTCGACCCCGGTCAGACCGGAGATCTCGCCCGCCGCCTGCTTGGCGTACAGACCCTTCACGTCACGCTCGGAGCACACCTCCACCGGGGTGGCCACGTGCACTTCGAGGTAGTCGGTCGACGCGGCGGCGTGCCGCTTCCGGACGGCCTCGCGGCTGTCGGCGAAGGGCGCGATCACCGGCACCAGCGCCTTGACGCCATTGCTCGCGAGGAGTTCGGCGACGAAGCCGATCCGCTGCACGTTGGTGTGCCGGTCCTCGCGGCTGAAGCCCAGGCCGGCGGAGAGGAACTCGCGGATCTCGTCCCCGTCGAGCACCTCCACCCGGTGGCCCTCGGTGCGCAGCCGCTCGGCCAGCGCGTAGGCGATGGTGGTCTTGCCCGCGCTCGGCAGCCCGGTCAGCCACACGGTGGCGCCCTGGTCGCTCACGCTCATCTGCTCTGTCTCCGTAAGTTCTTCGCTGGTCGTCATCAGCCGTGCAGTCCGCACTCGGTCTTGCCCCGCCCGGCCCAGCGGCCGGACCGCGCGTCCTCGCCCTCCGCCACGCGGCGGGTGCAGGGGGCGCAGCCGACGGAGGCGTAGCCGTCCGTCAGCAGCGGGTTGGTGAGTACGCCGTGCTCGGCGATGTACGCGTCCACGTCGTCCTGGGTCCACCGGGCGATCGGCGAGATCTTGACCTTCTGCCGCTTCTCGTCCCAGCCGACCACGGGGGTGTTCGCCCGGGTCGGGGACTCGTCGCGGCGCAGGCCCGTCGCCCACGCGTCGTACGCCGTCAGGCCCTCTTCGAGCGGCTTGACCTTGCGCAGCGCGCAGCACAGGTCGGGGTCCCGGTCGTGCAGCTTCGGGCCGTACTCGGCGTCCTGCTCGGCCACGGTCTGACGCGGGGTCAGCGTGATGACGTGGACGTCCATGACCGCGTCGACCGCGTCCCGGGTGCCGATGGTCTCCTCGAAGTGGTAGCCCGTGTCGAGGAAGACCACGTCCACGCCGGGAAAGACCGTCGAGGCCAGGTGGGCGACGACCGCGTCCTCCATGGAGGAGGTCACGGCGAACTTCGCGCCGAAGGTGTCGGCCGCCCAGCGCAGGATGTCCGGCGCGGAGGCGTCCTCCAGGTCGCGGCCGGCCTGCTCGGCCAGCTCCTTGAGCGTCGCGGCCTTCAGAGCGGCGTTCTTGAGACTCGCGTCTTGAGTGGTGGTCATATCTCGTCCCCTCCCGCTGGACCCGACTGCACGCCCCGGGCCAGCAGCCCGAGGTACTTCAGCTGGAAGGCCCGGTTGCAGGCCCGGCACTCCCACGCGCCGTGGCCGCTCTCGTGGGGGAACAGGTCCTCGTCGCCGCAGTAGGGGCAGTAGAACGGGGCGGCTCGCTCGCTCACGAGAGGCTCTTCTCGTCGGCGCGGGCGACCCAGGCCGCGAAGCGCTCGCCGTCCTCGCGCTGCTCCTCGTAGCTCTTGACGACCCGCTCGACGTAGTCGGGCAGACCGGCCGAGGTGACCTTCAGGCCGCGGACCTTGCGGCCGAAGCCGGCCTCCAGGCCGAGGGCGCCGCCCAGGTGGACCTGGTAGCCCTCCACCTGGTTGCCGTCGTCGTCCAGGACGAGCTGCCCCTTGAGACCGATGTCCGCCACCTGGATACGGGCGCAGGCGTTCGGGCAGCCGTTGATGTTGATGGTGATCGGCTCGGCGAAGTCCGGCAGGCGGCGCTCCAGCTCGTCGATGAGCGAGGCGCCGCGCGCCTTGGTCTCGACGATGGCCAGCTTGCAGAACTCGATGCCGGTGCAGGCCATCGTGCCGCGGCGGAACGGGGACGGCTTGACCCGCAGGTCCAGCGCCTCCAGCGCCTCGACCACCGAATCGACCCTGTCGGCCTCGATGTCGAGCACGATCATCTTCTGCTCGGCGGTGGTGCGCAGCCGGCCGGAGCCGTGCTGCTCGGCGATGTCCGCGATCTTGGTCAGGGTGGCGCCGTCCACACGGCCCACGCGGGGCGCGAAGCCGACGTAGAACTTGCCGTCCTGCTGCTCGTGGACGCCGACGTGGTCGCGCCACTGGCCGGAGGGCTGCTCGGGGGCGGGGCCGTCGGTCAGCTTGCGCTTCAGGTACTCGTCCTCCAGGACCTGGCGGAACTTGGCCGCGCCCCAGTCGGCGACGAGGAACTTCAGGCGGGCGCGGGTGCGCAGCCGGCGGTAGCCGTAGTCGCGGAAGATCGAGATGACGCCCTCGTACACGTCCGGGACCTCGTCCAGCGAGACCCAGGTGCCCAGGCGCACACCGAGCTTGGGGTTGGTGGACAGGCCGCCGCCGACCCAGACGTCGAAGCCGGGACCGTGTTCGGGGTGGTTCACGCCCACGAACGCGATGTCGTTGATCTCGTGCGCCACGTCGAGGAGCGGCGAGCCGGAGATCGCGGACTTGAACTTGCGGGGCAGATTGGAGAAGTCCTTGTTGCCCACGATGCGGCGGTAGATCTCGTCGATGGCGGGCGTGCCGTCGATGATCTCGTCCCGGGCGATGCCGGCGACGGGCGAGCCGAGGATGACGCGGGGCGTGTCACCGCAGGCCTCGGTGGTGGACAGGCCGACGGCCTCCAGCCGGCGCCAGATCTCCGGGACGTCCTCGATCCGGATCCAGTGGTACTGCACGTTCTGGCGGTCGGTGAGGTCGGCGGTGCCGCGCGCGAACTCCTCGGAGATCTCGCCGATGACGCGCAGCTGCTCGGTGGTCAGCCGGCCGCCGTCGATGCGCACGCGCAGCATGAAGTACTTGTCGTCCAGCTCCTCCGGCTCCAGGATCGCGGTCTTGCCGCCGTCGATCCCGGGCTTGCGCTGGGTGTAGAGGCCCCACCAGCGCATACGGCCGCGCAGGTCGTTGGGGTCGATGGAGTCGAAGCCGCGGTGGGCGTAGATCGTCTCAATGCGTGTCCGCACATTGAGACCGTCGTCGTCCTTCTTGAACTGCTCGTTGCCGTTGAGGGGCGTGTGGTGTCCGACGGCCCACTGTCCCTCGCCGCGGTGACGTCCGGTCTTGCGGCGCGCGGCGGCTGCGGGCGCGGGCGTTTCGGGGGTGGCGGCCATGGCGGTACGTCCTTCTTGGGCGGCTCAGGGCAGGGGCGGGTGAAGCGGGCGGGGTGGCGTGACCCCTGGACGCTGAGCGGGTGCGGCTGATCGTCCGCGCCGAGCCGGGGTGACCGGCGGACAGGGCGGAATTCGGCCTTCAGGGGACTGCGATGATCGACGCTTCCACGGCGACGATGCCGGGATTGCGGCGATGTGCGGCGGTTGCTGGTTCCGTCAGCACGCCGGACAGATGGCGCTGGACATGCGGCCGAGGTCGACGTGCCGCCGACTCACCAAGGCAATTCCAGCTCCATTCATGGCGGAAGCGTGTCATGTGCCTCTTGGAGGAGTCCACTACTGTCCACGATACGGACGGAGTGGTCCCGCATGGTGGGATGGCGTGACGGGGGTCACCCCTCTGCGGTTGCCCTGGCCGGGCGTGTGCGGTTGCCCTGGCCGGGCCGTTGCGGTTGTCTTCCCGGCTGCGGGCCGATGGCCGCCTCTGCCCTGGCCGGGCGGTGCCGAGGTTTTCCGTCTGCGGGCCGGTGGCCGCCTTTGCCCTGGCCGGGCCGTTGCCGAGGTTTCCTGGGTGCGGGCCGGTGGCCGCGCCTCAATCTCCCCCAGCTACCGCTGGGAGGTGCCCCCTGGCGGGGCTGGGTTTGGTGTCCCCGGTCGGGAGTGGCCTGGCGGGGGTGTGGTCCGGCGGGGCTGGGTTTGGCTTCGGGTGTGGCGGGGCCCCTCCGGGGGCTCTCCTCGGCTCGGCGCGCGCGGCCTTGTCCCGGCTGTGCCCGGCGGTGGCGCCTCGTCCTGCGGGGAGCCCCCGCAGTGTCCCCGCCCCACGGCCCCGGCCCGTACCAGACGGGGCGACACCGCCGGGGTTGGGAGTGCCGGGACGGTGGGGGTGTCCCTACACCGGGTTCCGCTGGGTACGGGACGGGGTGACGCCGCCGGGGGGTGCGGGGACGGTGGGGTGTCCCCGCCCCAGGGCCCGGCGCCTACGGGAAGGGGTGACGCCGCCGGGGTGGGGTGCGGGGGCGGTGGGGGGTGTTCCCGCCCCGGGTTCCGCTGGGTACGGGACGGGGGGACGCTGCCGGGGTGGGGGTGTGGGGACGGTGGGGGGTGTCCCCGCAGGACGAGGCGGGACCGCCGACCGGCGGCCGGGACGAGGCCGCGCTCGCCGAGCCGAGGAGAGATCGGAA